>CAZPIJ010000010.1:18599-26094 GCA_964586805.1 uncultured Bifidobacterium sp.
GGTAATCGAGGTAATCGAGGTAATCGAGATAGTCGGTATAGATTGATGAAGTTAAGTAAGATTCACATATGAGCGCCAGAGCTGCCGATGCCAAACTCCTGGAAGTCGTAGGAGTGCGAGTAGAAATGCCCTCGAGTCAGCCAATCGTTCTGCTCAAGGAGAATGATGGCAATCGCTTCTTGCCCATCTGGGTCGGAGCGGTAGAGGCAACAGCGATTGCTTTCGCCCAACAAGGAGTAACGCCACCTCGACCGCTCACTCACGATCTACTTAAAGATGTCATCACGGCAACGGGCAACTCCGTGGCAGAGGTGCATCTCTCCTCACTTCGCGATGGCGTGTTCTACGCGGAGTTGCTCCTTGGTAATGGGGTCGAGGTTTCTGCTCGGCCATCGGATGCAATAGCACTGGCACTGCGCACCAGCACCCCGATTTATGCTTCGAGTGAGTTGCTTGCACAGGCTGGCATTGAATTAAACGATTCTGAGTCAAGTGGATTTGGCGCCCTTGAAGGAGAGCAGGGGAGAGGGGGCGGAAGCGATGAAGGCGAGCTTGCTCGCTTCAGGGAATTCTTAGAGAAAATCGACCCGGAGGATTTCGCGGGCTAATTTGCCGCCAAGGCCTCTATCCCTTCGGGGGTTAGAGGGGTACCTTCGTAGCCATGCTCGATCGACAGGTGCGGCTCTTACTCCGATTGGGTGCAGCCTTTCTTGCACTCTCTGCGATGGTTTCATTGATTCTGCCATCGACGATGGCGCAACTGCTCGGATTACCTTTGGATATCGACCCACAATTCACGCTTTGGAATATTCGCGTGAGCGCAGGACTGCTCCTGCCGCTTGCCGGTTTCATGGCTTTGGCCGCCGCTTTTCTCCCCGAACGGGCGCTCCGACAGAGCGGAGCAATAGTGGCGTTCTTCTCAGCGCTTTTAGCGCTGCTCATGGCTCTGGCGCCTAGCCCTTGGGGGTGGGGCAGGATCGCCTTCATTCTCATCGCTGCGCTCTTTACGCTCTTGGCGCTGAAAGCGCTCCGCGGCCGTCTTCGTCATCGCTAACCGTGGCAGGCAGCACCGTCACCCTCAAGTTCAACTTTAGGTTGAGTGTGTCGGTTATTGTGAGCGCCGCTTTCGGGATTTACTATTAAGCCCTTCTTCCCCGGAGGTCCACATGACTGAGAGCTCTGATTCATCAACCCCACAGAATCCCTTGGGGGGCGCTCTCTCCGAGCCTGGATATCGTGGAGTAGTGGCCTGCTCTGCTGCAGGAATCTCCTATCGCCAATTGGATTACTGGGCGCGTACCGGATTAGTCGAGCCGAGCATTCGGACCGCTTCGGGCTCTGGTACCTCTCGGCTCTACAGTTTCCGAGACATTTTGGTTCTCAAGATCGTCAAGCGGTTACTCGATACCGGCATCTCGCTGCAGAATGTGCGAAGCGCGGTGGAGCACTTGCGAGCGCGAGGCACTGCAGACCTGGCCACGCTCACCCTGATGAGCGACGGCGCCTCGATCTACGAATGTGCCAGCGCAGATGATGTCATCGATTTGTTGGCCGGAGGGCAAGGGGTCTTTGGTATCGCCATCGGCAGCGTCTGGCGTGAGGTCGAGGGGACTTTGGCTCAGTTGCCCAGTGAGAGCGATAACAGCACTGAGCTGGGCAATGGCAGCGACGAGCTCTCCATTCGTCGTAACCGCAGAGGGGCTTAAATCACTGGCGCTTTTATCGCGCCTGAGCAGGCAGCAACCCGTTCACCGTCATAGCATCACCCCTAAGGGAAGGCAGCGAGAACTCGCGCCTGACTAGCTTGGTACTGCATAGGGATGGCGGTGTGATCGTGAGTGAGAAAAATAAAGCACAAGACCAGAGGCGACCGTTCCGCTCTCGACATATCGGTCCCAGTGGAAGCGAACTTGATCAGATGCTCAAGTTCCTTAACCTGGCGCATCTGGATGAATTAATCGAGCGCACTCTGCCGCGTTCGATTCGTACCACCTTAGATAGTTCAAAATTGCCCAAAAGCGCATCCGAATCAGAGGTAATTGAACGACTTCGTGAGTTGGCGCAGCAAAATGTGATGCGAACATCGATGATTGGTCTGGGCTACTACGACACCGAACTGCCACCGGTAATCAAAAGAAATGTTCTTGAAAATCCGGCCTGGTATACCGCATACACTCCGTATCAACCAGAGATCAGTCAAGGCAGACTAGAGACGCTCTTTCTCTTTCAAACAGTGGTCGCCGAACTCACCGCTCTTGCAATTAGTAATGCATCAATGCTTGATGAACCAACCGCTGCAGCGGAGGCAATGACATTGGCGCGAAGAATGTGGAAAGGGGATGAGCACGCATCTTTCCTCATTGACGCCGATACGCATCCACAAACTATCGCTGTCATCCAAACACGCGCTGAACCATTAGGCATTCCGGTTCGCATCGTCAATATCCACGACGACCTTCCCGAAGGCTTTGCGATTCTGATCAGTTATCCGGGAAGCAGTGGCCACTTGCGATCACCGCAACGGGCAATCGATCAGATGCATCAGCGATCAGGTTTCGCTATTGCTGCGACTGATTTGCTCGCTCTGACGGTAATCAAGGCACCGGGGGAGTGGGGTTTTGATATCGCCATAGGTTCAGCACAACGCTTTGGTGTGCCAATGGGATTCGGTGGCCCACATGCTGGATTCCTGGCAGTCCGCGAGGGAATGGAGCGCTCTATTCCTGGAAGATTAGTGGGGGAGAGCGTCGATGCGCATGGCAATCGCGCATATCGGCTCGCTTTGCAAACTCGCGAGCAGCACATTCGGCGCGAGAAAGCCACGAGCAATATCTGCACTGCGCAAGCACTCCTTGCCAACATCTCCGCGCTCTACGCCATGTGGCATGGCCCAGAAGGATTGCGGGCGATAGCTCATCGGGTACATAACCACGCAGCCTCCATTGCACAGAGCGCTCGCAATGCGGGTCTAACAGTCAGTGAAGAATTCTTCGATACCGTAACCATCTCCGGAGTCGATGCAGAGAAGTTACGACGACAAGTTCTTTCCGAGGGAATCAATATTCATAAGCGCGATGAGTCGACCATCTCTATTGCAGTAGACGAGCGAACTAGTCGCAGAGAGCTCGATGCATTGGGTCGTGGCCTTGGATTTGCAATTGAAGGGTATGAAGGTCACTTCGATGGAGCTTTCCGGCGTACCTCTCGTTATCTAACAGATCCCATCTTCTCGACCAAACAGAGCGAAACTTCCATGATGCGATATTTGCGTTCATTGGCTGACAAGGATCTCGCCCTTGATCGCACCATGATTCCACTTGGTTCGTGCACCATGAAATTGAATGCTGCCACTGAAATGGAATCGGTCACTTGGCCAGAGTTTGCATCGCTCCATCCCTTTGCTCCTGAAGATCAATCACTTGGCACCCGAAAAATCATCAGCGAGCTTTCAGCCTGGTTGGTCGAAGTTACCGGGTATGACGCGGTTTCCTTGCAACCGAATGCTGGTTCCCAAGGGGAGTTCGCTGGATTACTCGCAATTCGCGCATACCATCGCGCCAATCAACAGAGCCACCGAGATATCTGCTTGATTCCCTCGAGCGCTCATGGAACAAATGCTGCCAGTGCGGTAATGGCTGGAATGAAAGTAGTTGTTGTTGGTTGCGATCCTTCGGGAAATGTGGACATGGACGATCTTCGTGTGAAGATTGATGCTCATCGAAACGAACTAGCGGCCTTGATGGTTACCTATCCATCAACTCATGGAGTATTCGAAGATTCCATCACGATGATTTGCGAGATGATTCATGAGGCTGGGGGACAGGTTTATGTTGATGGCGCGAATCTCAATGCGCTTGTGGGACTTGCTAAGCCCGGAAAATTTGGCGCTGATGTCTCGCACTTAAACCTTCACAAAACATTTTGCATTCCCCATGGTGGTGGCGGTCCGGGCGTTGGACCCATCGGTGTGCGAGCGCACCTAGCGCCATACCTGCCCAACCATCCACTTGATGTAAGCGCTGGCCCGAGCACCGGGGTAGGGCCGATCTCAGGGGCGCCTTTTGGTTCGGCTGGAATTCTGACTATTCCCTGGGCCTACATTCATTTGATGGGCAGTGAAGGTCTAACTGAAGCGACCCAAATGGCAATTTTGAGCGCGAATTATCTTGCCAAGAAACTCGATCCACTCTTTCCGGTGCTCTACAAGGGGCGAGAGGGCTTCATTGCTCATGAATGCATCATTGATATCCGGCCACTGAACAAGAGCGTGGGGGTGAGCGTAGATGACATCGCCAAACGGTTGATGGATGCCGGTTTCCACGCTCCGACCGTCTCGTTCCCGGTCGCAGGCACGATGATGATTGAACCCACCGAATCAGAAGATCTCACGGAGATTGAACGATTCATCGCAGCCTTCACCGCGATTCGAGAGGAAATCAGCGAAGTAGAGCGAGGGGAGTTGGCTATGGAAAACTCCCCGCTGCGCCATGCACCGCACACAGCTCCCTTCCTCATAGAGGGGTGGCAACAGTCCTATCCGGCCACCCAAGGGGCGTACCCGATGCGTGAACAGCGAGAGTCCACGGCGCGAACAGGAGCCCCCGGGAAATACTGGCCGCCGGTTGGCCGTATTGATGGCGCCCACGGGGATCGGAACCTGATCTGCGCCTGCCCACGGCCAGAGGAGTTGGCCTTCACCGGTTCGTAGAACTAGCCAAGTAAGCGGGTTTTGCCGTTCTTAGAGAATCTCCAATCTGACATAATGTCACTTATCGGCGAAGACGCGACCGGGTACGACGGAGAGCCGCTAGGCCGGCAACAATCAGGCTCCCATATTCCACCCAGAGGCCATTGCGGTGCGCGGGGCTCTCACCCTGATAGAGAGCCAGCGTCTGCGTCATCGATGCAGTCGTATAGGGACGCACGCGTTGCAGGATCCGGCCGTGCGGATCGATCATCGCGCTGACGCCCACGGTAGATATCGATGCGATGGAACGGTGATATTCCAACGCTCGACTTCTGGTTATCTGCAGTTGCTGAGTGGATTGAGCGGATCTGCCATAGGTAGCGTTATTGGTTTGTGCGATGAAGATATTGCTGTTGGGAAGAGCTTGGCGGATCAGGTGGTCGTCGGCGACCTCGAAACAGATGAGTGGCGCTATTATCGCTTTGTCGACTAAGTGATATTTCCACGAGGTGCCAGGGTGAAAATCGGTCACCTGATTGACCAAGGGTGAAAGGCTCGTTGCCAAAGTCCGTAGAGGGATGTATTCACCAAAAGGCGCCAGATGCTGTTTTTGGTAAATAGAAGCCGCGCCCCCATCACGCCAGAGTATCGAGAGATTGACGGGTCGATTGAGGTTATCGCGACCAACTGAACCAAAGATGATGGGTGCGTTCACTCGTGAAACAAGTTGAGTGATTTCCTCTCTCCCACCTTTTAACGGATCGATATCCGCGCCATCCTCTGGCCATATATAGACATCAGGAGGATTCTTTTCACTTGCTCGAGATACTCGCAAGGTTTCGTTTGCATGATTTTCGAAAACTTTGCGAACCTGAGTACTTATTTCATAACCTAATCGTGGAACATTTCCCTGAATCGCCGTCACTGAGAGTGAACCAACTGACGGCAATTGAAATTGTGGTGCGAATGCCAAGAGCACCAGTGCCGGAATCCAATAAAGCCGGAATCCAGTGAGTATCCGATAGATGCCGATTGCCAAGAACGCGAAGAGAAAGGAGCCTCCTGCCACGCCGATATAGGGAATAAGTTCTGAATATGGCGAGTCGACTCCAAGATAACCAATTCTCCCCCACGCAAAGCCGCCAAAAGGAAATCGATTTCGAAAAAATTCGATAGCTACCCATGCCGCGGGAAAGTTAAGCCAGAGCCACCTATTAGAGGTGAGCACGAGGGCAAGTGGAAGATAAAAAAGTGCGCAAAGAATAGTCAGCAAAATCCAAGGCAACGCGCCAACAAAACTACTCGACCAATGGAGCATTGGCGCGAATAGGCCGAGCGCAAAGAGGAATGAGTTGGTTAACCGAGTGCGCAACCGTTGATTGATCGTGTGCATCAGAAAGAACGCCAGCGCAAGCGGCAGACACCACCACAAACCGATTGGTGCGAATCCAGCCGAAGCAAGAAGTCCGAGGAGAAAAACCCAGATTGCGCGAATCACGCCGTCACTCTAGCGATAGCGCTGCAATCAATCTGTTGACGCTGGTACCGACCCCGAATCTTTCGCTGAGCTGGTCGAGCCTGGCTCGATCGTGTACACGAGTCAGTGGCGCAGGCAATGGCGGCAGTCGTAAATCACGGACGCAATTGACTACTGGCTCGGCTCTCTCGAGATATTCCCTGCCGTCAAGAATCTTCTTTCGTAACGCCGGTGCCAACCGAGAATCCTCCAAGAGTGCGCCATTGAGTACCTCATCGACGCTTCCGAATAAATTAACGATCTTTGCAGCTCCCTTTTCACCGATGCCGCGCACTCCTGGCAATCCATCCGAGGGATCGCCGCGGAAAAGCGCCATCAGCGCATACCGCTCCCCCGGGATTTCATAGCGCCGAGAGATCCACTCTCGATCGACCAATTCGTGACTAGCAATCCCCTTCGCGAGGTATGCAACAGAGATCGGCTTCTGGTCGTCCACCAATTGGAAGAGATCTCGATCTCCTGTAGCAATCACGATGGCAGAATTTTCTCGAGTAGCTAATGTGGCAATCACATCATCAGCTTCGTAGTCATCAATGCCGATCACGGGAATTCCGATGGCATCGAGAAGGTCAAGAATTATTGTCACTTGCTTTTCCAACTCAATCTCATCGGCTAATGCTGTTGAGTCGGGTGACTCGGCAGAGCTGGATTCTTCTCTGCCTTCTTCGTTGAGTTGCATATCCCGAGCTGCCTTGTATTCGGGAACCAGCGCGGTTCGCCATGAGGGACGCCAATCGCCATCCAAGCAGGCAACAACTTGTTTCGGCTGATACTGCCCAGTCAGGCGGGCAACGCTCTCTAAAAACCCGCGGACCGCGTTGACGGGCTCCCCACTGGGCGAACGCAGAGTATCGGGCATTCCATAGAACGCTCGATACCAGAGCGAGGCGCTATCAAGAAGCAAAATCATCCGACCACCTCCGAATATGCAATCACGCCTCGTCGGAGAAGTTTTATCGCCTCTCGAACTCTATTGTTCAGCTCGGCAGATGCATCAGATACTTGAGTTAATAAGTCGATAAGTTGTTTGACGATGCGAACAAAATCACCCGCAGGCAGTTCTGCTAGAGCCAGTGTCTCAACAAGCTCACCACCACTTGCCCACTTGTAGATGGCAGCCGCCACTCCAGAATCTAGCTCGCGCATAGTCTGTAATTGATTGCGCTGCTCGAGAAATTTAATTTCAATCCACAATTTATCTAGAGCCTTCATAGCGCTCACCACTTTGCCATTATGCGGCTGGTTACGATTGGGCTCATCGCTTCGAGATT
>CAZPIJ010000011.1:0-15225 GCA_964586805.1 uncultured Bifidobacterium sp.
GCGCGTCGTTACGAGGTTTGCCGATCAAATTTCGAATGGGCACCCCAACTGCAATTAATCATGCTCAAAACTCTGTACTCCTTGATACCGGCGAGGAGTTTGCCTTCGACCACTTGATTATCGCTTTAGGTTCAGCAACGGCAGATTTTGGTATCGAAGGCGTCAAAGAGCATGCGTTGGGAATGAAAAGTATCCAAGAAGCTCTGCTCATTCGTGGTGAGATCATGCGCAGATTCGAAGATCTCTGTCGCTTTACCGATGACACTCGCCTAGGAATCTCCGTAGTCGGAGGCGGGCCAACTGGCGTCGAAATGGCTGGCGCAATAGCAGAATTGATCCGAGGCCCCTTAAAAGGTGATCAAGCTAGCGCGGCAGCTCATATGGATATTCGAATTATTGAAGCAGGACCTCGGCTTCTGCCTTCGTTTAGTAACTCACTTTCTGAGCGAACTGCTCGCGACCTGAGAAAACTTGGCGTCGATGTAATTCTCAACAAAGCAGTGCAATCAGTCGCACCTCGCTCGATTACTTTCACTAATGGCGATGTCGTGGGTTCCGAGATCACAATCTGGGCAGCGGGAGTTCGAGGCGAGCCGACAATTACTAAATTGAATGTACCGATCTCGCGTAACCGAATCGATTGTCTCGAGACGCTGCAGGTAAAAAGTCATCCAAATATCTGGGCAATTGGCGATAACGCAGGCGCTGTTGATTCGAAGGGGAACCTCTACCCGATGGTTGCTCCGGTAGCGATGCAACAAGCGCGCCATGTGGCCAAACAGATCCTCGCGATAGCCGATGATAAAGAGTTACAACCCTTCAAGTATCGCGACAAGGGATCGATGGCCACCATCGGTAGACATAAGGCGGTAGTCGAAGTTGGCCCACTGAAGATGGCCGGAATTCCTGCTTGGTATGCCTGGCTATGGCTGCACTTGATCTACCTTCTCGGAGGAAGGAACAAGATTGGCACGATGGCCGATTGGACCTGGAATTACCTCACCTACGACCGCGGCAATCGCCACATCATGGATGGCAACTAAAGCGCATTCACCGCTTCGGTGAGCTGATTGAGATGATCCTTGATGTGCGTTCGTGATTTCTTTATCAGCGCGATGATGGGGTACTCGCCAACATCAGAGTTGCGACCTTTTCGCTCCCACTCTTCTGGAGTGAAGTTACTCATAATCACAAAAAAGTTCTCGCGGAGCGCTTGTAGTAACCGAAGCGAACTCTGGACATCGCGTTTTTCATATTTGAGTCGGACTGGGTACACATTCTCATCGAAGAACTCAGTTTGAGGGATATCTTCTGTCAGAATCTTGAGGTAACGGATATAGAAGTGTGCTTCGGTATCTGCAAGATGGTGGATGATGTTCGCTGGAGACCACTGGTCACTTGTTGGAGCTTTGTGTAATTTGTCAGCGGGTACCGCCTTGGCAGCCGCGATAAAATTAGCAGTGGCTTCGCTATATTCCTTCAATAATTCAGCGGACATCTTCTTGCTCCTCTCTAGAGTTTCGCACAGAGTGAATCTAGATCTTGTGAATGACGAGAGATTACCTCTTTTGCTACCTCTTCGAGTGCAGAGATGGTCTCTGGTCGTGCATCGTCGATAGCCGATCGCATCCCGCTCATCAGGGGTTGAATCCGGAAATAATGACCTCGCCTGAGAATGTGGTTTAGCTGCCAATCAATGGCGTGGTTGCCAGCTTGCGAGGTGATATCGAGAATCGGACGAGCCCAGTTAGCAAGGCCCCAATGCCTGATTTCGTCGTAAGCCAATTCGCGGGCGACCGCACCGGTGCCAATCGAGATGATGGTCATATCGTCTTCGTCATATCCAATCGACATTGCGTGAGCAAAAGCACACATCGTCGGGTTATTAGCAAAAACTGCTCCGTCGATGAAGGCAAGTCGTTCCTCACTACCAATCTTTGCTGCTGGTTCAAAATATGTAGGTGCAGCGCTAGTCGCCCGCGCTACAAAACGCATCAAGTAATCCTTCGATTCGTCTGCACGCGCCTCACTTCGAACGAAGAAATGTGGCATTCCACTCTCGACCTCATAGGCGGTGATCAGAACCTCACAAAGCGCCTCGCTAATCTTGGTGTCACCAAGAATCTCATCAAGGACTTGTTCGATTCCATCTGCTGAGTACCGCTCGTTGCTCAGACCTTTTAAGGTGTCGAAAATCCGTAGACCAGAACTCTCGAAAATTCTTCCGTATGCCTCACGGTAGAACACTGCAAGATCCTCGGCTTTCCAGCGCGGTTTGCCATCTTTATCAGGACAGGTGAGCGCTAGCGCAATGTGTCCACCTGCTGAGGTGCCTGCGATGACATCGAAAAGTTCGCTAACAGGTTTTCCCATGCGTCGTTCAATTTCTACGACCACCATTCCAGGAATCAAACCGCGAACGCCACCACCATCTATAGAGAGAATCTTCATCTCTACCTGCCTTTCAGGATTGATACCAGTATCTCAGCCGCAGTGGTGATACTGCTACGGGATACATCTAAATGAGTGACTAACCGTGCATATCGGGGACCTAGCGCACTGATTAACAGGTCTTCCTGTTTTGCTGCGTCTGCTAACTGAGCAGCAGTCATACCGATCTCTTTCAAGTTCAAACCGATGATATTGCTCTGCACGAACTGCGGGTCAACTGCAGAAGGCGCTACTGCATGAATCGCCTCGGCAAGCACTCGAGCGTTCTGATGATCCTCGGCCAACCTTGAGATGTTGTGATCCAGAGCAAAGTGACCTGCTGCTCCAAGAACACCTACTTGCCGCATTCCCCCGCCTAGTCGCTTTCGCCAGACCCGCGCGCGAGCAATGTTCGCAGCGCTACCAAGTAAAACAGAGCCAACAGGTGCACCAAGGCCTTTGCTCAAACAGACGCTGATACTCTCAAAATATCTACCATATTCATTTAGTGCTGTTCCGGTAGCAATATGTGCATTCCAAATTCTTGCGCCATCAAGATGAAGTGATATTCCCATCTCTTGCGCACCATCGTAAAGCGCTTTTATCTGATCAATTCCTTGAACGGTGCCGCCACCAAAATTATGTGTATCTTCTACCGCTATCGCCTTTGTCGAAACTAGATATGGTCCTGCATTTGGTCGTGCCATCGCTAAAGGTGTTTGCGCATCAAGCGCACCTCGAGCCGCACGCCATGTTCGAGTCGTAATACCACCATGGGCTGCAGCAGCCCCCAGTTCTGCTCGAACAACATGGGCATCTTCCTCGGCAAGAAGTTCTTCGCCAGGATTGACCAATAATCTGATTCCTAATTGGTTAGCCATAGAACCTGTTGGGGTAAAGAGACCAGATTCTTTCCCAAATAACTGGGCAACTCTCGCTTCAAGTGAATTTATCGTTGGATCTTCACCGTATACATCATCGCCAACATCTGCATTGGCCATGGCCTCACGCATTGCCGCAGAGGGCTTAGTGACGGTATCCGAACGCAAATCAATGACCATGACCACAGGATAAGGCTATTTTTTGGGAAATATAAGGGCACTAGCGCAAGGATTAATGTGGCTCAACGATCTGGCGAATAACCTTTTGAGCGTCATCTAGTGCATCCATGGATTCGTTCACCTCTGAGAGCGGTCGTTTCATCGTGATTAATCTCTCGGCAGGCAACTTGCCATCACGCCATAATTGAATGAAATCTGGAATGTCTTTGCGAGGATCACCTGAACCCAAGTACGAACCTTTAAGAGTTTTTACATCAGTGACAAGTGAGACGGCAGAGATTGCGAGTTGATCTGCAGGGGCTGGAAGTCCAACAGTGACGGTCGTGCCTGCACGGGCCGTGCCTTCGTAGGCCTGTTTGAGCGCACTCGCCTTGCCCACTGCTTCGATGGCAAATTCGACGCCACCTTTCACATGATCGCGGATATCTTCACTCGGATCGATGGCAATGTCAGCACCAAGCTCGAGTGCAAGCGCGCGCTTCATAGGTACAGGATCAATAGCAACGATTGGTGATGCTTTAGCCACTACTGCGCCGAGTAAGGCTGCCATCCCTACACCGCCCAAACCCCATACACCCAGAGAAGAGCCAGCAGTTACCTTCGCCCCGTTGCGCACAGCACCCACTCCGGTGAGAAAAGCGCAACCGAAGATTGCAGCAACTTCGATAGGAAGATCCGATGGGACAGGAATTAGCGAACGACGATCAAGAACCATGTATTGGCTATAGCAAGAGACCCCGTTGTAATGATGAATCCGTTCACCTTTGTAAGAGATTCGGGATCCACCACGAATCAATTCCCCTTTTACATTCGCAGCAGAACCCACGGAGCAAAAAGCAGGGATTCCCTCGCGACATTGCTGGCACTCACCACAACTGGGCATAAAGACGATGGCAACTGCATCACCAGACTTGAGGTCGTGCACACCAGATCCGACCTCTTCGACAATGCCGGCACCTTCATGTCCACCGATGAGCGGCGTTGGCCGTGGTCGCGAGCCATTGACTATCGAAAGATCTGAATGACAGATTCCTGCTGCTGTGATTTTGACGAGAACTTCACCCTCGCCAGGCTTCTCTAGGTCGATTTCGACGATTTCAAGTGGTCGAGTTTTGGTGTACGGAGTTGGTTGACCGCTAGTTCTCAGGAGCGCTGCGAGTGACTTCATTTCTTAGCCCCATCTCCGAGCATCTTCTTCTGCACCTTGATAAATCTGGGGCCGACCAGGGGACTTGAACCCCTAACCACCCGATTACAAGTCGGGTGCGCTACCAATTGCGCCAGGTCGGCATGGAAACTACTTCACGCATCCCTAGTGTAATGCACAGATAGGGCAACTCCGGAATTTCACGCAGTTGTAACGGTGGCTCTGCCTATCTTGCCAACGATTTGATTGGCTTTATCACCATCGCCGACCTTGATTGGCTTTCCGGCTGCATCGACCAAGGCCTTCTTCTTACCATCGATATAAATCGGCGAGCCGTTTGAAGTCAAGATCGGGTTTGCACTCGTGTCAAAGAGTTGTCCATTTGGTGCTACTCGAATTCCCTTGCCATCTGGACCAACGACACTTTCTTTCTTCACTTTGATAACAAGTTGAGTGCTCTTTGAGTTGATTGTGATTGGTTTGCCAGCAAGATTCAATACGGGTTTATTCGCAGAGTCGATGACTTGTCCATTCTCATTGAGGCGGCAGGGCTTTCCCGAACGATCCAAGAGAAATTCACCATTAGGAGCCAACAACATTCCCCGGGAACTCAAAGTTATCGGCCGACCATCGCTTCCTGCGATGCTCTTGCCACTTGGATTGACTAAAAGTCCATTGAATCCAAATTGCAGTACGACACCATCGCTAGTCTTTATTTGCTTCCCGTCAAAAGTTGTTGCGCGCACGCCTACTGCACCTACATAGACTGGAGCCTTGTTAGCGAGGATCTTCGCACCGTTATTTGCAAGATACGGCTGACCAACAAGTGGGGTGCCATCTGCAGCGAGTGCGATTCCGCCAACGCTGTCCGCAAGGACTTCAGAGAGAACAGGTTCGCCTGCAGGATTTCGCAGGATAACTCCCTTGGCATTAAGAACGGGGGGCACATAGACAATCTGGCCATTGCCTGCCTTTACGACAGATCCATTTGCATCTAACAACGGCAGCGCCATTACAGGGCTACCAGAGCTGTCGTATGCAGGCTCTTCTTTTCCGATCACCACGAGCTTGGTCATTACTACCTTGTCACCATCGACCACTGGTTCACCCGAATTGTTGAGCACTGGGCGGACCATGATCGGAAGACCATTCTTATCGACAAATACCGTGTTGCCCTCTTTCAAAACTGGAGCAGTTGTCAGTGGTTTGCCGTCAGGACCTGTAAGCACCTTGTCGTCGTTACCGAGAACATTGAGAAGGACAACGGGCGCCTTCTTTTTTCCTGAACTTCCTTGAACCACTCGTTCGACATAGATGATTTGCCCGCCTTCGCCCTTTGCGACCTGGGCACGGACTACCTCACCCTTGTCATCGACAACAGCTTTACCGCTGGAACCGATCACTGGTTGCAAGACCAATGCCTTGCCATTCTCATCAGTTAGATCTGCGCCACTTGCATCTTTTGCAACAACTGTTGCGACCTTATTTCCCTTGGCATCAAGAACCTCTTGGCCAGCTTCAGCAGTCTTGGCAACTTTAGCAATCGAAGCGATTTTTGCTTCAGCTTCAATTAGTTGTTGTTTAGCAACCGTTGCAGCATCTGCTTGAACTGCTAATTCGGTGATCTTCTTATTCGCATCTGCCAGACGAGTATTCTGTTCTTGCACTTGTTGCTCGTAAACTTTTACTTGGCTGGATGCCTTATCAGTTGCCGCCTTGATCTCTTCGTTTTTCTTAGAAAGCTCTGCTTTTAAAGTGTTAATCTCAGTTTGCAAATCGGTAATTTGTTTTCTTAAATCTGCAATCTGTTGTGCACTCGTATCAACGGTGGGAAGCGTCTGCACGGCACTCTGAGCAGTCTGTGAGGTCGCACTACTTTGACTAATAGTTGTATTCTGCTGATTAGTTCCACTAGTCGTACCCGAAGTATTCGTTGTCGGATAATTCGCAAAAGAATCTAAACAACTCTGGTAATACTCAAGCGGAGCCGAGGCACATGATTCGGTCGGGTTAGCACTAGAAGGAAATTGTGCAAAGCCAACAAAGAGTAGAGTTGTAAAAGCACCAGCAATCCACTTAGCTGAAAATCTCGTGCTCACACTCGTTTTCACAGGGTAAGCGTATGAGGCTACTCGGGGAGAACCAAGTGATAGATAGGGAAAAGCCCCTGTTCCTGACAGGCTCCTAGATTGTTGGGCTGCGGTAAAGGGCTTTGCCATTGACCTTTATCTCCGCTTCGACCAGGTATTTCTTCACGGCAGCGGTGTTGATGCTCATTCCGGTTCCGGGAGCATCGGGAGCTTGGATCATGCCGTCGTCCCCCACCTCGATCCGATTAGTGGTCAACTCTTGGCAGAGCGCTTTTGGCTCCATTGGATATTCGGTGATGTTCGACTCTTTCAATCCAGCGAATGGTTGCAAAGATGAAGAGAGCGCTGATTGCGATGTGAAGGTGTGATTTACATATTTCACGCCACGACTTGTTGCATATTGTGCAACTCGATAGGCATTTCCGATGCCGCCAACATATCCAGTATCGATCTGGATAAACCCAACGCCGCCATAGTCGATCAGTTGCTCAGCTTGAAAAGCATTATGTGCGCCTTCTCCGCCTGCGAGTTTCACTTTGTGGGACCGCTTAGCTAATTCACCATATGCAGAGAGGGCATATCCATCGAATGGTTCCTCGTACCAATAGACATTTGCATCGGTGAGCGCATCCAATCGGAGCGCTGCGGCCTCGACATCATCTTTGAAGACTGTTCCAGCATCTATCATCAAGAAGGCATCGCTGCCGATTCCTTCGCGAGCTGAATAGATATGTGCGGCATCATCTTCGACTGTTGTCGTGCCAAATGGTCCCCAACCGAATTTGATAGCTTTAAAACCACTCTCCCGGATTGCCGCCGCCTTCTGCTTAGTCTCGGCTGGAGTATTTCCAAATAGCACAGAGGCGTAAGGAAGTTTCCGTTCGCTCTTCTTGTATCCGAGCAAACTCCAAATGGGTTCTTCTTTCGCGCGACCAAGACAATCCCATAGCGCAATTTCGATCCCAGAGATGAGCAGATCGCTCTGCAGCAACCCATAGAAGGAGTTCTGCCGAACATTTCGATAGACCTTACGAATATCTTCGGGAGAATCTAAGGGTTGACCTAAGACTGAATCGATCACAGGATGGCAACCGCTATGTGACATCGGAGTAATCCAGCTTGTGATGCCAACCATCGGAGAGCAGACGGCCTCTCCCCAACCAACATGTCCATTCGCAGTCACCCGACAGAGAAGCGAATCCTGACTGCCATCACCAATATCCAGCACCTCTGGCATGCGTAAATAGAAGAGGTCAACTGAATCAATCTTCATGATAAGAACCCTTCATCGAAGGCTTGCTAGCTCAAGCGAACAGGTTCGACATGTTTTGGCGAACGCCCATCACCTGAGGATACTCCACGAATTCGGCGAGACATCCATGGAATCAGGAAGGTAATAAACCAGCGAATGTCTTCGTAGATCTTCTTCATGAACGAACGACGAGGTAGTGGCGGTAGGTCGCTACGCCAATTCGGGTCGTGTGGCCCACCAATCTTTTGGAGCACGCCTTGTGCCACACGATTGTGTCCTGCCGGATTCAAGTGCAACCGATCTTTATCGAGAAATCTTCGACTACCGATCTCTGGATCTGCTGTTGCTTCGATGATGATGGCACCAACTTCTGCCGCGGTATCTCGAACAACTTTATTAAAAGCGCTAAATCTTCCTTCCCAGATTTCTTGCATCTTTCCAGACTTGGCCACGCGTTCAATTGCGGTGAAGACCATAATCTGACAGCCAGTCGAAGCTAATGCGCGGACCGCTTCTTGGTACTTCGGAAGTACAACATCTGCATCATAACTTGGCCGTAATAGATCATTAGCTCCTGCATGAAAGGAGAGCAAAGTGCTTGGACCTTCAATCCATTTCAACGCAACAGGAATCTGATCGTCAATGACCTGTCCGACTAATTTTCCACGCACTGCAAGATTGAGATAAGTAAAGCCTGGAGTCTGTGATGCTAAAGCTTGCGCAACACGATCAGCCCAACCACGATATTGCTCATTGACTTTCTCGTCTTGCATTCCCTCGGTGAAGGAGTCGCCCAGCGCGATAAATCGGGTGTAACTTGCCATATCACTCACTCTTGTTTACTACGGTCTGCCTTTTGCCCGTCTCTCGGAGACAGAATACAACGCAATCGCCGCAGCGACGCTTGCATTGAGCGACTCCATTGCAGAGGACATCGGAATCGAGACCACCAAGTCGCAGCTCTCTCGAACCAATCGTGAGAGGCCCTTGCCTTCTCCACCAATCACAATCATCAATGGCTCATCGGCGACCGCCATCTCGCCCAACGGCACTTGGCCACCAGCATCCAAGCCAACGACGAAATAGCCTTCGCTTTGGAGGTCATGAATGGTTGCAGTCATATTCTTGATCTGAACCACTGGTGTGCGCGCTGCTGCTCCAGCAGATGCCTTCCATGCAACCGCAGTCATACCAGCTGCACGCCGATCAGGAATCACCACAGCGTGCGCACCGAAAGCGCAAGCGCTTCGGATAATTGCGCCAAGGTTTCTCGGGTCAGTGACGCCATCTAACGCGATGATCAATGGGATTCCGGTGATTTTCTGAAGCACTTCGCTCATTGGCCGGAACTTGTATGGTGCCACCTTGAGCGCAACGCCTTGATGGGCTGGATATGGATCTAATTCTTTGCGGTTGACCTCGATAACTTCAATCCGGGCCTGGCGAGCAAGTTCCATGATCTCGTTAACGCGCTCGTCGATATCGATTCCTCGAGCAATCATCACTCGTTTGATAGCAACTCCTGCGCGCAGCGCCTCGACTACAGGGTTTCGTCCGACAATCACATCGTCATGAATCTCATTTTCTCGAGGAGCCTGGTCGCGACGAGAATTACTTTTTGGCTTTGTTGCTGCAGCAGCTTTCCGTTTCGCCGCAGGATGATAGGGCCGATCAACCGCCTTGGGTGTCGGGCCTTTTCCTGCTAATCGTCGTTTGTTATTGCCGCCGGAGCCTGGCTTCTTCCGCTGCGCCATCACTTACTCCACCGTGGGCCATCGGGGGTGTCCTCAATGCTCAAGCCAAGCGCTGTGATCGAATCTCGAATTCGATCTGCACTTGCAAAATCCTTTCGCGCCCGGGCCGCTTCGCGTTCATCGAGCAATGTCTTAACCAGACCCGTGACGATTTCAGAGAGCCCAGCATCACCACTTCCCCATGCATGATCCCAAGGATCACAACCGAGGATCGAAAGTGCCCCTCGGACCTGCGCTGCTTTGCGATCGAGTGTGTGAAGATCCTTTGTCGTCATCGCGTTATTCCCATCTTTAACAAGCTCGGATATGACTGCTAGCGCAGCAGGCACGGCAAGATCATCGTTCATCGCAGCTGCGAACTCGTTGGAAAAGGAGATCTCTGGAGTCTTTCCTAGAGCGCCGGCAGCTCGCTTCAAGAAACTTTCGACCCGACGGAAGCCTACTGCTGATTCGTCGAGTGATTCTGGCGAATATTCCAACATGGAACGATAGTGAGCGCTGCCCAGATACCAACGAAGTTCAATACCACGGACTCGCTTGAGTAATTCATAGATACGAAGGGTGTTACCCAAAGACTTGCTCATCTTCTCGCCTGCGGTGGTGACCCACGCATTGTGTAACCAGCGCTGCGCGAATGGGTAACCAGCACCATGTGATTGTGCAATTTCGTTCTCGTGATGCGGGAAGATCAAATCTAAACCACCCGCATGGATATCGAAACGGTCACCCAGATATGCCTGAGCCATCGCTGAACATTCGATATGCCAACCAGGGCGACCAGATCCCCACGGAGTCGGCCATGATGGCTCTCCTGGTTTAACGCCTTTCCATAGCGCAAAATCTTCTGGGTTTCGCTTGATGCTCTCTTCGCCATCAGTAGATTGCAAATCATCGAGTTTTTGACCAGAGAGCGTTAGATAGGCATCGAGTGAGCGGACATCAAGATAGACATCGTGATTCGCACCATTTTTCACGGCATACGCTTTGCCACGATCAATCAAGCGAGAAATCAATTCGATCATTTGCGTGATATGGCCGGTTGCTCGTGGCTCATAAGTTGGTGGCAACACATTCAACTCTGCATAAGCAGCCGTGAAAACTCGCTCATATTTCTGAGCTAATGCCCACCATGGAATCTGCTCGTGAATCGCATTGTGCAGAATCTTGTCATCGATATCGGTGACATTGCGGATGAAAGTGACCTCGTAACCACTTGCAATCAGCCAACGGCGCAAAATATCGAAATTGATGCCACTTCTGATGTGACCAATGTGAGGTGGCGCTTGCACCGTGGCACCGCATAGATAGATTCCAACTTTGCCAGGCTCTATAGCCTTGAACTCGGATATCTTCCGAGTGGCAGTGTCATAAAGGTGGAGGGTCATGAACTTCTGCCAACGAGCGCGCTGGCAATCGCAGCGATACCTTCACCTTTGCCGGTAAAACCCAGCCCATCGGTGGTCGTTGCACTTACCGAAACAGATGCGCCGCCGAGCGCGTGCGAAAGTGCTCTTTCGGCTTCATCGCGGCGTGCGGAGATTTTTGGACGATTGCCAATTATTTGCACGGCGACATTCTGAATCTCAAACCCGGCACCAGTTAATCGAGAATGCACCTCTGCCAATAACAAGAGGCCACTTGCTCCGGCCCATTTGGGGTCTTGGGTACCAAATACAGCACCGAGATCACCTAGGTGCGCAGCCGTCAAAAGTGCGTCGCAGATCGCGTGTGCGGCAACATCACCATCGGAATGGCCCTCGATGCCAAACTCATCGGGCCAACTCAATCCTGCAAGATGCATTGGTTTGTTCTGCGAGAACTTATGCGCATCAAAACCTATACCTGTCGAAAACTTCATGAATGCACGACCAATTCACGGGCCCATACAAGATCGTCAGCCGTGGTGATCTTGCGAGCAAGCGCATGGCCGGTCACTATTTTGACTCGAACCCCGAGGGTGGCAACTAGAGCAGCATCGTCTGTCGCATCGCGACCTGTTGCATGTGCTGCCACAAGAACCTCTCGAGTGAAGCCTTGTGGGGTCTGAATTGCGCGCAGAGTGTCTCGATCTGGAGTGGCGGAGACATAACCCGAGCCGTCCACAACTTTAATCGTGTCGACGACATCGACTGCAGGAACAACTGCTTGTTCGCCTTCGTGCAGAGCAGTGAGGACTCGCCGTGCAACATCAATCGGAGTGAATGCTCGTGCTGCGTCGTGAACCAGGACAAAATCAATATCGTCGGGGAGCACCTTCAATGCATTGGCAACGCTTTCGCTGCGAACCTTGCCACCAGTGATGATCTGAATCGATGGATTGGGGAGCACTCTACGAAATTCTCCTTCGTATCCCGCAGGAGCGGCGATGATGATGGTCTCTGCAATCTCGGAGAGATTTCGAATCGCCCGCTCGATAAGCGTTTCACCAGAAACCTCAATGAGAGCTTTTGGTATTCCCAAGCCAAGGCGGACTCCACTGCCAGCGGCGGGAATGATGATTGCGCTCTGCGATCGGCTCATGGGTGAGCCAATTAGGAGGCGAGCACCTCGTCGAGAATGCCTTCAGCTTTGACTTCATCTGTCTTCTCGGCGAGTGCGAGTTCGCTAATAAGGATCTGTCGCGCTTTTGCCAACATTCGCTTCTCGCCAGCAGAGAGGCCACGATCGAGATCGCGGCGATACAGATCGCGGACGACCTCGGCAACCTTGATGACATCACCTGATGCGAGTTTCTCAAGATTTGCTTTGTAGCGACGAGACCAGTTGGTTGGCTCTTCGGTGTAGGGCTGGCGAAGGACGCCAAAGACTCGATCGAGGCCAGCACTATCAACCACATCACGGACGCCTACGAGATCCACATTGTCAGCCGGCACTCGGACTGTTAGGTCGCCTTGTGTGACCTTAAGCACGAGGTACATCTTTTCCTCACCCTTGATGATGCGCGTCTCAATCGCTTCGATGAGAGCAGCACCGTGGTGGGGGTAAACGACAGTTTCGCCGACTTTAAATGACATAGTGGGAATCATCCGCCTCTCGTGGGTGGCAACATGAATGGATAGAGTCATATTCTACCAGCCAATTCTGACCAAAAGAATCCGGCGAGAAGCCCAGAGGATGCGACGGTTTTCGCCATATTTACGGGATAATTGCAGTTGACAAATTCGCTTTTTTCACTTTTCCCGGGGAGAATTACGGCTATGCAGAGTAACCAGAGCAAAAGTGCTACAAGATTCGCATTAATCGCTGCGAGCTTGTTGCTCTTAACCGGTTGCGGTGCTGGACCAAACGCTCCTACTCGAAATATTAAGCAAGTCACAGATGGCGTCGAAAAGATGATCGGCGATGTGAAATTACTGCACATGCTTCTGGTGCAACAGAGCGACGGCAGCGCAGTCCTTGTGGGAACTGTGATCAACAATGGCGATAGCCCTGATCAAATTACACGACTTACTGCCAATGGCATTCCCGCCCAAATTTCACCATCAAACTTAGTCGTAACCGATAATCGCCCGTTGATATTCGCCGGCGATAGCGCCAATTCGCTGGCAATCTTCCCCGGATTAAACGCCAAACCTGGCCAGCATGTGAAACTCGAGGTAACTCTCAGCGCTTCAGGCTCGGTACTCCTCGACGCTTTAGTTCGGGAACGACTTGGCGAATTTGCCAGTGTCGGCCCAACTCTCAACTAGCTCGCAAACTTATATCCCAGTCCACGAACTGTGAGAATGAACTCTGGGTTGGCAGGATCTCTCTCGATTTTCGAACGCAATCGCTTGATGTGCACATCAAGGGTCTTGGTATCTCCCACATAGTCACTGCCCCAAACGCGATCGATTAATTGGGTCCGAGTCAACACCCTGCCCGAATTGCGTAACAAGAATTCGAGGAGTTCAAACTCTTTGAGCGGCAGAGAAATTTGGACATTATTCACGGATGCGATGTGGCGCTCTATATCCATTCGAACTGGCCCAACGGTCAACAAACTACTGGATTGTTCGGGCTCTTGACGGCGGCGCATAACTGCTCGAATTCTGGCGATGAGCTCTCGAGAAGAATAGGGCTTGGTGACATAGTCGTCGGCTCCTAATTCGAGGCCCACTACCTTGTCCACCTCGCTCTCTTTTGCAGTGAGCATGATGATGGGAACAGAACTCTTTTGGCGCAACTGTCTACACACCTCTGTTCCACTTAAACCCGGGAGCATGAGGTCAAGAAGCACTAGATCGGCACCATCCCGATTAAAGATCTCAAGCGCAGAAACACCATCTGCAGCAACCGTCACATCGAATCCCTCTTTACCAAGTAGGAATGAGAGCGCATCCGAAAATGAATCTTCGTCCTCGACAACAAGAATACGAGTCATCTCAATCAACTCCCTTTGAGTGCAATTCACTTCGCGGAATGGTGAAGGTAAATGTACTGCCCTCTCCTGGCCGGCTCCACACTTTTACTTCTCCACCATGATTAGCTGCAACATGCTTGACGATTGATAAGCCAAGCCCAGTACCCCCTGTCTCACGAGATCGGGCAGGGTCAACACGATAAAATCTTTCAAAAATTCTCTCTAAATCTGCCTCCGGGATTCCTATTCCTTGATCCTTTACTAATATCTCAATCTTTTCGTGTTCTCCTCGAACCGCGATGCTTACACGAGTGTTGTGTGGACTGTAGTTAATTGCATTTTCAATAAGATTTTGAATAGCCATCACCAGCTGCTCTTTATCGGCGAAAACTTTCATATCTTCTTGGATATCAAAATCGATAGCAATCTTCCTAGACTCGGCATTAGTAAGGCAAAGTGCAATCGCCTGATTTATGACATCAGTCAAAGAGACAAGTTCAAATTCTTGAAGTGGATTGGCATCTTGTAACCGAGAAAGGTTGATGATTTGTTGAACCAGTTCCGTCAGGCGATGCGAAGTTACTCCCATCTTCGCGGCAAAGTGTTTAACTAGTTCTGGATTATCACTGGCTCCTGCTACCGCCTCACTCAACAAGGAGAGCGCTCCTATCGGAGTCTTCAATTCATGCGATATGTTGGCAACAAAATCTCGCCTAATCGCATCAACTCGTTGTGCCTCGCTTACATCGTCAATTAGCACAAGGACTCTTCCGTCTTCATCTAAGTTAGAAATTCTTACACGGAGATTTGATGATGTGCCAGTTAATCCCGTTGAAGGCATTTCAAGATGGCCTTCTTGAGCACGGTGACTTCGACGAACCACGCGAATCAGAGCCATCAATTCTTGGCTCGTTATTCTGTTATCCCGCATGATTCCAAACCTGCCTGCTTCATGGGAGGAATAAATCACCTGATCATCAGGGGCCAAGACGATAGAAAAAGAATCGAGCGCTTCGAGAACTGCGCGCAGTTCGGCGGAAACGATACTGCTGGAGTGAAGTTCAGCCTTCTCGGCAGCTCGGCCTCGCCAACTCTTGAACACCCCTCTATCGTAGAGATAACTCAGCAGAGGGCGAACTTTCAGGTCAT
>CAZPIJ010000011.1:15325-17244 GCA_964586805.1 uncultured Bifidobacterium sp.
CAACATCAGCTTGATGCTCAAACTATCGATTTAATGGCGCGGCAACAACCCGTTGCTAGTGATCTTCGTGCACTCGTGACTTCATTACGAATGAGCGCCGACCTAGAGAGAATGGGTGATATGGCGCATCACATCGCCAAACTTGCCCGGATGCGTTACCCAGCAACAGCGGTCCCGCCCGAATTACTCCTCACTGTTCAAGAAATGGGGAGAGTAGCAAGTAAAATTGCGGAAAAGGCGACCAAAATTATCGAAAGTCGGGATACTGAGGCAGCCAAATCTCTCGAAAAAGATGATGATGAAATGGATATCTTGCATCGACGGCTATTCTCAGTACTTCTTGATGAAAAATGGTCACACGGCATCGAAACCGCAATTGATATGACGCTAATTGGTCGTTACTACGAACGCTTTGCCGATCACGCAGTCTCGATTTCTCGCCGCGTTTACTTTCTCGTAACTGGGCAGTATTACAGCGAAGAAGCCTAGTTACACTGAGCTAGGACCTCTTGCCCTGATTCGCAACTGATTCGATTGCTATTCGAGCCGATTCAGCATCTAAGTATTTTCCGCCTCGTTTACTCGGCTTGAAATCATCATCCAGTTGATAATGCAATGGAATCCCAGTGGGAATATTTAGATTTGCAATATCCAGATCGCTTATGCCATCGAGATGCTTTACTAAAGCCCGCAGAGAATTTCCATGTGCTACGACCAGCACCGTCTTACCTGTTTTTAGATCAGGAACTATTTCATCGTTCCAATATGGAAGAATTCTTTTGACAACATCGGAGAGACATTCGGTCTTGGGAAGTGCATTCTTTAGCTCGTCATATCGAGGATCATGCACCTGGGAGTAGGGATCGTCATCTGAGATTGGCGGTGGAGGCGTATCAAATGACCGCCGCCACAATTTAAACTGCTCTTCACCATATTGGGCAAGAGTCTGAGCTTTATCTTTTCCTTGAAGTGCCCCATAGTGACGCTCATTAAGGCGCCACGATCGCTTCACTGGTATCCAGTAGCGCTCACACTCATTTAGGGCAATCTCCGCGGTATTAATTGCCCGCTTTAACAATGAAGTGTGCACGATGTCAGGTAGTACACCTTGACTTGTGAAAAGTTCGCCAGCTCGTTTCGCTTCTTGCTCACCTTTTGGAGATAGTGGTACATCGACCCAGCCGGTAAAAAGATTCTGCTTGTTCCACTCGCTCTCACCGTGACGAAGTAGTACTAACGAGAAACTCATGTTCCTAATCATGGCTCGTTAGCGGAAAAACATCAACCTTTCAGGTGTGTGAAGGCTTCGAGGTTAGCAACTGACTCTCCTCGTGAGATTCGCCACGCCCACTCTCGTCGGATTGCATCCTCGAAACCCAGTTCCAGCAAGATATTGAAGGAGGAATCGCAATACTCATGGATGGCTCCGATAATCCGGTCAATTTCTTCCCGAGTAACTAGCTCAATCGGCAATCGACCTACAAGATAAATATCTCCCAGTTCATTTACAGCATATGAGAGTAAATAGTTTGTCGAATTGTGTCGTAATAACCATTCGTGAACTCGTTCACTATTCTGATCGGGTTTGCGAATCACAAAAGCATTCACACTTAAGGTTTTATCGCTGACTTTGAATATCACATTGGTGTAGAGCTTCTTTTCTCCAGGAATAGTTACATGCAGGGTATTCGCATCTAATGATTGATAATCTATCTTCGAATCATCTAGATATTGGCTAAGTACCTGGAGCGCCTTCGACATCAGAGAATCACTTAGGCTAGTGAACGAACTGCTGAATGTGGTTGGGCAAGAAGGCGATCATAGATATCAATCGTGCCGCGAGCCGTTGCTTCCCAACCAAATCGGCGAGCATGTTGTAGAGCGCCCATCGAGAGAGCTACTCGTCGTTGTGGTTCTTG
>CAZPIJ010000011.1:17344-22613 GCA_964586805.1 uncultured Bifidobacterium sp.
ACAGGATCATGTTTGACCATCTCTCCGGCAGCGCTGATCAAAACATCGGGTCCTTTATGTGGTTGCACCCGACCAACGAAGGCAAGAATCAACGACTCCTTATCAAGCCCCAATTGGACCCGCGCCTCGCGACGGCCACCCCCGGGGGCGAAATGTTGCAGGTCTACCCCGGGCGCGACTACATGCACTCGATCTGGACATGCGTCATAGAGGCTCACAAGGTTCGCAGCTTCAGCATCGGTATTTGCAATCAATGCATTTGAAGCAGCGACTATCTGCTCTTCACCGATTGCCCGTGCGACTGGTTCAGGTTGATCGTGGTCGGCAAGTGCAAGATTCTTCACCTTAGCCATCGTATGCATGGTGTGAACCAACGGCACATTCCATCGTTGCGCCGCTAGCAACCCCACTTGCCCTGAGATCCAATAATGAGAATGAATCAAGTCGTAATAGCCTCGAGGATGATTAGCCTCGACCCGAAGTAATTCCGATGCCATGGTGCACATCTGGGATGGCAAATCCTCTTTCGTCAAGCCTTCGTAAGGCCCTGCAGTGATGTGATGAACCTCGACACCAGGTGCGAGTTCCACTCGTGCGGGCAACTTCGCTGATGTTGCACGAGTGAAGATGTCGACAGCGATTCCGGATTGTGCAATTCGTTTGGCAGTCTCGACAACATACACATTCATCCCGCCGGCATCTCGAATCCCAGTCTGCTCAAGTGGTGAGGTGTGCAGCATGAGGGTTGCGATGCGACCGGATGTTTTGACCATACTCATCGAATTATCTTCTGCTATCTCGTGCTTACCAGCGTGGACCACGAAGAACATCGTTGATTGCTGGTCGAACATCAACGATATAAACAATTGCTGCAATCGACGCGATGATTCCGAAAAGATCAAGTGGGCTAGATATAGTCAGGCGGAGCACCAACGAAACTGCCAATAATGCCGTCCAAAATACTTTGCTCTGTTTGCCGGCGGCTGTAAAAGCATCTGATCGCACTCGCACTGCATGGAGCAAACTAAATACAAGAGCGCCAAGTTGAGCAATGCCAATCACGAGCAGCACTAGACCCGAAAGCGAAGCCAATGGATTGGTCAAGGACATGTGCTAAGTCTACTGAACTCAAAAGGCAGGGCGAATTGCCACAGTTGGGGCTGGTCCACCAAAGACTGTTGCAGGTGCAGGCCCATCGGTTATTCCCAAGTGAGCCAATGCTCGCCGGGTGATGACCTCATGAGCGCGCATCGATCCATCGATAACTTTGAAAGCGACCACGCCATGCTCACGATGTCCAGTTATATGCACTCCCTCGGCGCCCTCCTTCATTATCAAGCCAGGTTTTGCTTTCATCCATCGGGTTGAGAGTCGTTGTCCACCAGCGACCATCATCGGATGCATTGTCATCGCTCGTACGATCGAATTCGAGGGAAGATCTGCACTGAAGAGAACACTGGCAATCGCTTTTGCCAGACCAGAGATAGTAATTGCAAAAAGTGGTGCACCACAGCCATCAAATGAATCATTGGCGCTTTGCTCCCCGGCTGAACTTTCGATTTCTTTTTTGATTGCTACTTGAAGTGGATGATTCATTGCAAGATAGTTTTCAGTCGGCCAACCATTGATGACGCAAGTAGCCAACATTCCAGCATGTTTGCCGCTGCAATTCATAGTGATTCGAGATGGTGGTTTCTCCCCCCACAACTTCCGCTCGATTTCCCCAAGAGGTAAGTCAAGTGCACAGTTCAATGCTGATTCATCAAGTCCGAACTGAGCGAGCAGTCTGCGCACACCAGCCAGGTGTTCGATAGCTCCTGAATGACTTGCGCAGACTAGAGCAAGTAAATCTGGATCAATATCGAGACCTAATTTCACCATCGCCCGCGCCTGTATCGGCTTAATCGATGAACGCGGAAAGATCGGAGTTGAAACATCTCCTCGTGTGAGAAGTTGTCCACCTGAAGAGTCGAGGATTATGAGGTGGCCAAGGTGAATGGATTCCACCATCTGATTCTGTTCACTGTTCTCGTTTCGAATTACCTCGGCGAGCGCCTCAGGATTACTCACATCACTCGTTCCATGGTCGACCAAATGTGCGCCTGCAATTGATGTCCTTGCGCTTCCATGTCGTATGCATAGAAGAGTTCACCTTCGACCAATCCGTAAAGTCGCGTGCCACCGGTGACCACTTTGGCAGATGGTGCGCTGTATCCCTGATCCATTACTAGTTGGATCTTCGCCACATCAAAACGACCAACCCAACCTTCTGCGATGCCCGTGTTATGCGACAGAATCACTTCAAGAACATTATTTGGCTTCACTCGCCAAAAGCCCGTCTCTTGTGCCGCAGGCTTGAGTAGTTCGCTATCGCCCTCGACCAACCACGAGCGCGAGAAATAATTGAGGAATGGTCGACCATCGTGGTTGAAAGTGACCTCTTGTTCAAAGAGAAAAGGAGTGATGCCTGGGTATTCGCCCTGACCTTTACCTCGCCAGGTGCCAACCAACCAAGCCAAAGGGTAGAGATCTTGATGTAATCCCTCAGGGATAGTGAATGCCATATAAACCCCTTAGTCCCCCAACTTTCGCACCTGATTGCGCGAGATAAGTTTACGCCGCATCGAATCCCCGGATTTCTCCCGCTGGAATTTTCGAAGTGCTCGCGAAGAGCGCCCAATGAGAAAGAGTGAGACCAGGAAGGAGCAAATCACCAGGATCAGAGCGAAGACCAGATCTAGGAACATTCCACTCTCTCAATCGCGCATGTGGTGAAGTTCGCCCGCACCACAAGATAGGCACCTATAGAGAAAAGAGTACGGGCTCACGAGAAATTCCCGTGTAGATTTGAGGCTATGGCATCAAAGGCTCTGGTGGTCAAAGTCACGGTAGGAGAGGATGCTGCCGAACGCTGTTCACAAGGATTTACCGTGGCGGCAACTGCAGCTGCTTCGGGAGTCGCTGTGACCCTATGGTTAACAGGCGAAGCTACTTGGTTTGCCATTCCTGGTAAGGCAGAAGGATTTCACCTTGAACATGCAGCAGTACTCTCGGAACTGCGCGATCAAATTCTTGAAGCAGGCACAATCAAAGTCTGTACCCAGTGTGCCAAGCGTCGTGGAATAACAGCAGCAGACTTGATTCCTGGAATCACTATTGCAGGTGCAAGCTCGTTTGTTGCAGAGATCCTTGAACCTAACACGCAACCGCTCGTCTACTGAAAGTTAGTAAAAAGAAGAAACCTAGAGCCGACTCATCGTGACGATGATTATGATCGCAGCAACAATCACGATCAAGAGATTACTTGTTGATCCCACGGATTATCCGATTCACTAATTCGTCGACGACAAAAGCCAACTCCTTGCGGGCTTTGGTGCCATTACTCTCCAAATCACGAAGGATTTGCTCGGCAGTGTTCTCGACAACCGAACCGACGAGAGGCCCATATCGATCTGCAAAATTCTGATTAGCAAAGTCGCCGATGGCGCGCGCTAAATCACTTCGCAACTCATCAAGAGTCGGTTCTGGGGCGCTCTGCGAATACTCCCGTTCGGCTCGCTTGAAAGCCTCGTGAACATCCACCATTTGCCACCCCCTGATACCGTCGTCCTGTGAGGATAAAAAGCCTAGGCGTTGCCCTGGTTTTCGTCATTTCCAGTTGGATCATTCCCGCTCCGGCTCAGGCGTTGCCGGTTCGATCGATTCCTGCAGATTGGGAAGTGACTTATGCCAATGCCGGAGCGGGGGCACGACTAGGGGCCTCTTCATTTACCTTTGATGAGAGTGGACGAGATGTGCTCTCTACATTCAATGTCACTTTTATCTCAGAATCACGCCAACAGTGGCCTGAAGAAGCAAAGAGCGCATTCATGCGAGCCACAAAAATCTGGTCCTACCTCTTTGCTTCTGCTGTCCCCATAGATGTCGATGCATATTGGTCTCCGCTTGAACCAGGAATTCTTGGTAGCGCTAGACCAGGGGGCGCTAGAGGCGGCGGCTATTTTCAGGATTTTCCTGGAGCTCCCGAGAAGAAGCTCTGGTATCCAGCTGCGCTCGCCAATGCAATTAACACTCAAAAGAAAGATCTTGATGACTTAAATCCCGAGATAACTGCTCGGTTCAACTCAAATTCACTCTATGTCAGTTGGTATTTTGGAACAGATGCCAAGCCCAACTCCAGACAATACGATTTTGTCACCGCTGTTCTCCACGAACTTGGGCATGGTCTTGGGCTCATTTCGCAAGAAACATTTAATGAGAGACTGAAGACTTTTAGTAACAATAATCCCACTATCTTCTCAGGTTTCGTTGCCAATGAAACCGATCGCAGACTCTCGGATATCCCAAGCACTGATCCAGATTTCGAATCATTTGTCACCGGAGATCTCTACTGGGTTGGCGCTAAAGGCAAGGCAGCAAATCAGGACTCTCGAATAAAACTCTTTGCACCCGACGAATACAAGTCAGGATCCTCCATCAGCCATCTTGACGACGACTTATATCCGAAAAGCATGGCCGATGGGTTAATGAGTTCATCGATTAGCGCTCAACAAGCTATCCATGATCCGGGTCCGATAGCCCTAGCAATGTTCGAAGATATGCGCGGGAAAACTCCCAACTCGCCGCTCTCTGGCGTACAGAACCTTCGAGGCGTTCCAGGAAATAAATCGGTCTCATTATTCTTTGATCCTCCCGAACAAGCAGTCCGGCAAGAGATCACCAATTACACGATCAAGGTGTATCCAGGAAATCGAGTCGTCACAGCGAAGAGCTCACCTTTCACGATTGATAAGTTAGACGCAGGACTTCCCTACTTCTTTGGTGTGATTCCCAATATCTCTGGTAATTCAGGAAGTGAAGTGAAGACCTCGATAATTGTTCCTGAGAGCGTCTGGTCTGCCACTGCTCTCGATGGGGCTATCGACGGCCAATTCTTAGCGCAAGGCACTTTTAAGGGTAATCCCGCCGTCGTGTATTCCAGCAGTACCACAGGTGATCTTTATCTTTCGCTCTGGAATGGCAAGAAATGGAATCGAAGCACTGTCGATGGCAACTCAAACAGGAACGGTCGCCGTACCAATGATCTCAATGGCGCACTCTCGCTCTGCACCTCAGGAAGTGGGAAGAATGAACGATTAAATATCTTCTACACCGACACTGTAGAGAAGGATCTTCTCCGTGCAGAATTTGATGGCAAGAAATTTGCATACGAGACAGTCGATGGAAATGGTGAATTCATTCAGGATTATCGAGAAGAGATTCGAGTTCG
>CAZPIJ010000011.1:22713-25478 GCA_964586805.1 uncultured Bifidobacterium sp.
GATGTGCGCTATGCATCTAGAAGTTCAATTTCGCCAATTGATTGGCAATACACCACTCTGGACCTTGGCCGGCGTGAATCTCCCATCGCAGGGTTTGATGTCGCTCTCAATGCCACAGGCGATAAGTTGATGGCAGCTTGGCTAGGAACTTCCACGGCTTCTCCGTTGAAAGCAGATCGAATTCGCTGGATGGATCTAAATAACCCCGCATCTTTAGTAGAGGAGAAATTGAATGTCGCACCCAAAGGACCAATTTCACTCTCTGATAAATCAGTGATCTATGTTTGCGAAGATCGGCTCTGTGACTTTGACTTAGTCTCAAGAAAAAGCAAGCTCGTCAGTGAGATTACGACCGCAAAGACTTCAAGAGTCCAATGGCTTACCTGGAAGAAATCCTTGTATGCGATAGCGAACATCTCGAGCAAACTCTCGTTGCTCAAGCGGCCAGAGTTCTAGCCCCCGGGTGAGTTATTTGGCGTTACGGCGTTGGATACGGGTCTTCTTGAGTAGTTTCTTATGCTTCTTCTTCGCCATTCTTTTTCGGCGCTTCTTTACTACTGAACCCACGACACGCTCCTAATGCTCTGAACTCTTCAGGCTGTCAGCCTACCCCAGTTTAGCCTACAAAAAAGTGACCCGAACACCATCTGCGGCTGATCCAGTAAGCAACGCGCAACCCTTGGTACCGAAATTAGCTAGCGAAATCAACTGCTGGCCAGGAAGGCGAAATCCCTGTAATCGTTCTCCTTTTGAGTTAACTGTATAGAGGAAAATCTCTGGTCCTTTAATGGTGAATGGCAAGGCAGAACTATTGCTCGTGAGCGAGATTGCGACACAATTTCCGGCAGCGATCGAACCATTGCTCCGAGGGAAACGACTCGTCCAGGCGACATTCCCTTGAGAAGTAAATGATGTTACGACAGCTTCACGAGAATTCTTGGTCCGTGAAGTTCCTGAAACTAAGAGATTGCCACTGGCAAAATCCCACGATCGCGTAGCACCGGCACCGTTACTTCGCACGATTTTTGAGATTTTGCCACTGCTCTGCGAAAGCGTAAGGATTATGGCATCGACTTTCCCCACCACCTTTCGCTCAGCAATAGTATCTCCGCTACTGCCAACAACTATCAAGTTCTTCGAATTAGGCGCAACCGCTCGAGTGAAAATTGTTCTGTCGGAGCCATAATCGAACGATTTAACAAATCCATCATCGGTGACGGGATAAATTGCACCACGACTTCCACTCTCTCCTTGTTGTTCATTTCCCACAATAAAAAACTTTGACTCACTCGTGACGATTGATCGTGGAATAAAGGCCTGGTTATTCTCTTGATTAAAGAGATTAACAATGTTCCCGGAAAGATCTATTCGTGCTGCAAAGAGATTGCGAATATCTTTCCGAAAAGGTTTCTTCTCAATTGCTACGACATTATCTGGATTGGCAACTGGGACGCTAGATGGCGCGGCAGGAGTGGGAGCGGGAGAGGCAGCAGGGGAGGCAGTGGCAGTAGGAGCAGGAGAGGCAAGAGCAGTGGTGTCAGGATTAGCTGTTGAGCCTTCTGGTGCAGCTACTGCTAATTCATTCTGCGTGAGCCCGGCAATAATGACTCCTTGATCATCGACCGCGAGAGCTGTGATGAACCCGTCGCCACCATTGCCCGTGACAATTGGGAAAACACGCCAACTTTCGCTGCCATCCTTATTGATTAGCGCCACCCAACTCTTCTCGGAAGTATCAGCTCCAGCAAGCACCAAGCTCTCTTTAAATCGAGCAAATCCAACTATTTCTGATGCATCTTGAATTGTAATGCTCGAGGTGATGTCGCGAATCGGGATTTTTTTCGTTGCAGATTGAGCAAGGGTTGGAGTGAGTGCACTGAAGATGATGACGGTGATAGCAATCGAAAAAAATTGCCTATAAGACCTTTTCATCCGGAGGCAAGTTCACGCGATCGATTTCGTGCGGCCTTTAAGGCATCACCAAAAAGTTCACTTATGCCACCTTCTTGTAATACTTTCAAGGCGGCAGCCGTCGTGCCATTTGGGCTAGTGACATTTGCTCGCAATGTCTGAGCATCTACACCACCTTCATTGAGCATCTGCCCGGCACCAATCAAAGTTTGCACCGTTAACTCGGTTGCTACCTCTGGCGTCAAGCCCAACTTGATTCCAGCGCTGACCATCGCTTCTACTATCAGGAAGAAGTAAGCAGGACCAGAACCGCTGACGGCCGTCACTGCATCTTGTAGAGATTCATCCACGGTGATCACTCGCCCAGTACCGGCTAACAGCTCTGTCACTGCATCAAGATCATTCTTCGTTGCGCGAGCACCCGCGGAGATAGCTGCCATTCCAGAGCCGACTAATGCAGGGGTGTTAGGCATCACTCGAACTACACGGTGCGGGATCAATGATTCGATAAGCGCCGTTGGTTTCCCTGCGATTATGGAGATGACAAGAGCCTGTGCTGGTAGCTTGCTGCCATAGGTGGCAAGAGTGCTCGCGAGATCATTGGGTTTCACTACGAGGAAACAGGTGGATATCCCCGCTAAATCAGCCAGTTCTATGACGCCGTAGCGGCTCACCAGTTCGGCAGTGCGCTCAGCTCGTTTCTCGATGATGCCGATATCTTTCGGGTCGCGACCAGCTTTGATCAATCCGGCAATGATCGCCTCGCCCATCGCACCAGCGCCAATGATTGCCAGAGAACCCATGTGTTAAAGCCTAGCGTCAGATACCTCTATTGTTCTTCCTTGTGCCTGAGA
>CAZPIJ010000012.1:0-20268 GCA_964586805.1 uncultured Bifidobacterium sp.
GAAATCTCAACGAATTGCTGCAACATCAAAGGCGACCATTCGTTACGCGTGTACTCCGCATAACCTTGAGATTTCAATCGAGCTGCCAGTTCTGCCCCGCCTTGTTCGACGATTCTTCCGCCTGCAAACACATGGACAAAATCTGGCTTGATGTACCGCAAGATGCGGGTGTAGTGGGTGATCAACATGATTCCAATCTCGCTTTTTCCCTTGATCCGGTTGACACCTTCAGAGACGATTCGAAGGGCATCGACATCCAGACCGGAATCGGTCTCATCAAGAATGGCGATTTTCGGTTTGAGTAATTCCATTTGAAGAATTTCGTGGCGCTTCTTCTCGCCACCAGAGAAACCTTCGTTGACATTCCGTTCGGAGAAGGAAGGATCCATTCCAAGGGAACTCATAGCCTCTTTCACCTCTCCAACCCAGGTACGAACCTTTGGTGCCTCGCCTCGAATCGATGTCGCTGCAGAGCGAAGGAAATTAGAGACCGAAACTCCGGGAACTTCAACGGGATACTGCATCGCAAGGAATAACCCCGCGCGAGCTCGTTCATCGACGCTCATCTCTAGGACATCAACGCCATCGAGTGAGACAGTGCCACTGGTGATGGTGTATTTCGGATGGCCTGCAATTGAGTATGCCAAGGTGGATTTACCTGAACCATTCGGTCCCATGATCGCATGTGTTTGGCCGCTCTCGATTGTCAGGTCGACTCCCTTGAGGATTTCTCGAGCTCCGTTCTCGGATTCGACCGAAACATGAAGGTCTTTGATCTCTAGGATTGACATCGCTACTCCCTAAATTTTCGAGATGGTGACATTTTCACCATCGACTTGTACATGAAACTTCGTGGCTGGAGCCGTTGCTGGCGGAGTGACCGCTTCACCGGTCCGCATATCGAATTCAGCACCATGCAACCAACATTCAATGAGCGTTCCACTGAGCTCTCCTTCGCTAAGCGAGGCATCAGAGTGCGTGCAAGTGTCGCCTATGGCATAAATTTCGCCATCAATCATGGCAACGCAGACTGGCGTGCCATCGACCATGACCAATTTCGGAGTACCCGGAGTGAGATCGCTCTTTGCGAAAGTGCTCATTCGCTCACCTGCTCTAATTCGCGATCTATTCGAGACATCAATCGCTCCTCGATAGTGTCGTTCTTGATATTCCGTAACAGTTCAGCAAAGAATCCGCGGAGCACAAGCCGACGAGCCTGCGTAGCGGGAATTCCGCGAGACATGAGATAAAAGAGTTGGTCGTCATCGAATCGTCCAGTCGCACTCGCGTGGCCCGCGCCGACGATCTCTCCCGTTTCGATTTCTAAGTTAGGGACCGAATCGGCGCGAGCGCCATCGGAGAGCAAAAGATTTCTGTTGAGCTCGTAGGTATCTGTGCCCACTGCTGTCGGTCTGATTGCTACATCCCCGAACCAGACAGTGCGCGCAGATTGCCCAAGCAGCGCCCCTTTGTAGGTGACTCGAGATCTGCAATGTGGTTGATCATGCTCGACATGCACTCGATGTTCTAAATGTTGTCCGCTAGTCGCGAAATAGAGACCGTAGGCATCTACTTCGCCCCCCGTACTCTCAAAATTGACTCTTGGCAACAATCGAACAGTCTCACCGCCAAGTGTGACTTCGATCAAGGTCAACTTTGCATCTTTACCGATCAGCGCTTGATGTCGACCTAAGTGCGTCGCATCGTTCTCCCACTCTTGTAGCGAGATAAAAGTGAGATGTGCCCCATCGCTCAAGTGCATCTCGATATCTTCGGCAAGAATTGCAGAGCCAGAATTGTGGAGCACCACAGTGGCCTTGGCATGTCGACCCACGCGAATGGAAATTCGCTCGAAACTTGCTACGGTCGTGGTTGCCCCTGCGCGGTCGATCACAATCGGTTCGACGACCTGCGCATCATTGGGAACCTCGATGAGCAATGTCTCGTGACATTTTTCAATAACCATTGCTGCTGCGAAGTCTTCTGGAGTAACGAGGGTTTCGACTGCGGTTACTGAAACTTTGACTCCGTCGGAATGCGAGATGTCTCGCACCAAAGCCGAACCCGCTTGAACTGTGCCATCGAGTATTCCTATGACCCGTTGAAGTGGCGTAAAGCGCCAAGCCTCTTCGCGTCCGGTAGGAAGGGAGAGTTGAGTTGAGGACATCAACCGACCGCCCCCTCCATTTGTAGCTCGATAAGTCGGTTGAGCTCGAGTGCGTACTCCATCGGCAATTCTCGGGCGATTGGCTCGACGAACCCGCGGACAATCATCGCCATCGCTTCATCTTCAGAGAGGCCACGGGACATCAGATAGAAGAGTTGGTCGTCGCTGATCTTAGAGACTGTCGCCTCGTGCCCCATTTGAACATCATCCTCGCGGACATCGACATATGGATAGGTGTCGGAGCGCGAAATGGTATCCACCAGCAATGCATCGCACTTGACGGTGCTCTTTGAATGATGGGCGCCCTCTTCTACTTTAACCAAACCTCGATAAGAGGTACGGCCACCACCACGAGCAACTGATTTACTGATGATTGTTGAAGAGGTGTGGGGTGCGGCATGGACCATCTTTGCTCCCGCATCTTGATGTTGCCCCTCGCCTGCGAAGGCAATGGAGAGCGTCTCGCCTTTGGAATGCGCACCCATTAAGAAGACTGCTGGATACTTCATAGTCACCTTTGAACCGATGTTGCCGTCGATCCATTCCATGGTGGCACCTTCTTGGCAAACTGCACGCTTTGTGACCAAGTTATAGACATTGTTCGACCAATTTTGAATTGTCGTGTAGCGCACCCGGGCATTCTTCTTGACGATGATCTCAACGACTGCAGAGTGCAACGAATCTGAGGAATAGATAGGAGCAGTACATCCTTCGACATAGTGCACATACGAATCCTCATCCGCGATGATCAAAGTTCGCTCAAACTGACCCATATTCTCGGTGTTGATTCGGAAGTACGCCTGCAAAGGGATTTCGACATGGACGCCTTTGGGAACATATACAAATGAACCCCCAGACCAGACAGCGGTGTTCAAGGCGGCAAACTTGTTATCTCCAACAGGAATGACAGTGCCGAAATACTCCTTGAAAATATCTTCGTGCTCTTTGAGGGCGGTATCGGTGTCGAGGAAGAGTACGCCTTGCGCCTCAAGATCCTCACGAATCGAGTGGTAGACGACCTCGGATTCGTATTGAGCCGCGACCCCTGCGATCAACCGATTTTTTTCGGCTTCAGGAATGCCTAGTCGGTCGTAAGTGTTTTTGATGTCATCGGGCAACTCTTCCCATGATGTCGCCTGCTTCTCGGTTGAGCGGACAAAATACTTGATGTCATCGAACTTGATACCTGATAGATCAGAGCCCCAGTTTGGCATCGGTTTTTTGTCGAAGAGCGAGAGGCCTTTCAAGCGGAGATTAAGCATCCATTCGGGTTCACTCTTTTTGGATGAGATGTCGCGAACGACATCCTCGTTCAACCCACGACGAGAGTTCGCTCCGACATCGTTGGCATCAGACCAGCCATATTGATATTTGCCAAGGCCCTCTAGCTCTGGATGTACGGTAGTACTCATCGTTCGGTCCTCTCAGTTGGTGAATCTGTTTTTGAATTAGAAAATAAATCTGTGCGGTTGCGCGGTATCACGGTCGTGCAGACTCCATCACCATGTGCGATCGTTGCAAGTCGTTGCACGTGAGTACCAAGGATCTTCGAAAAAATCTCAGTCTCAGTCTCACAGAGCTGAGGGAACTCCGCAGCGACATGCGCAATTGGGCAATGATGTTGGCAAATCTCTACCCCTATCGGAACTTCGTGCGTGCTTGCCGCATACCCTTCACGAGTAAGAAAGTCGGCGAGCGCAAGTGCGGGATTACTATTTGATTTCTTGGCAGAGGTGTTATGGAACTTGCGCTCCATCTCTTCTGCTCGTGTGCGCGCGAATGAACGGACATCGCCACCACCTGGTTGAGATTGGGCCAGGTATCGGAGTGCGGCAATCGCCAAGTCATCATAAGAATGCTCGAACGAAGTCCTTCCCATATCCGTCATCACGAAAACTTTGGAGGGGCGCCCCCGTCCGAGCTCTCGAGTTCGGGGTTCTCGGGGCTCGATGATTCCCTCTTCCACCAGGGCGTCGAGATGGCGCCTAATGCCAGCAGGGGTGATACCCAAACGCTCAGAGAGCGCCACGGCGCTGGAGGGGCCATTCTCCAAAATGGAGCGGGCGATCGCCTCTCTCGTGGTGAGTTCGGGAGTTGCTAATTTCACAACGATATTGTGTCGTAATTCGCAGGGCCCCGCCACTTTCCAGGGCGGCGTGGCAGCGTGGCTGGACTAGGCTCACGAATATGGCGGCAACACTCCCCCAAACAGCAACTCGAGTAGGCAGAGTTCTGGTGCGCGCGCTGCTTTTTGCCCAATGTGCAATCGTGGTGACCGGCGGTGCGGTCCGATTGACCAAATCCGGTCTGGGGTGTCCAACCTGGCCTGAATGTGCGCCCGGCTCCTTCCTCCCCTCACCACATCAGGCGGAAGATCCGCTCAATATCTGGATCGAGTTTGTTAATCGATTGCTGACCTTTGCGCTCTTTGCCATCGCAGTTGCGGTCGTCATTTGGGTGCTCCGCTCTCGAAGGCGAGATCTCCGTCTTCTTGCCGCGCTTCAAGTTTTGGGAATTATCGGACAAGCAGTTGTTGGTGGCATCACGGTTCTGACCAAGTTGCACCCAGCCGCCGTGGGTTCGCATTTCATCCTCTCTATTGCGTTAATCGCAGGCGCCGTCGCTCTGGTAGAGCGAGCAAAGGGATATCCACATCGCGGTCCGGTCGCGCCAGTTGCGCGGAACATGATCCGCGCCCTGCTACTGCTGGGGCTACTGGTCATCATGATGGGGATAGTGGTTACCGGAAGTGGCCCACATGCAGGAGATCTTGCCGCTCCTCGCTTTGGCTTTGATATTCGGACGGTCGCGTGGCTCCATGCCGACTTAGTCATCGCTTTTGTTGGACTCTTACTTGCCTACATATTGCTTTTGCACTTTGCCACGGTCGTGGTTGCCCCGGATCCGGAGTTAAGTCGAAAACGGAAAGTTGAGTCGAAGCGGCTACTGGCGATCACTTTGGGGCAAGGGGCTATCGGCTATATCCAATATTTCACCGGAGTTCCCGAGGCGCTCGTTCTGGCACACCTGATCGGAGTGGTACTCCTATGGAGCACGCTGGTCCGACATGGAGTGCGCGCAGAGGTCTTTGCGATGCGAGCTAAGGCTGGGCGAGTTGCTCCCGGGGCACAACTAACCCGTTAGATAAGGTCAGGGCGTGCCTACTGCGCCAACTCTTCCGAGTACCTGGTCGAGCATCGATGACCAAGCAATCACCTATGCGAGGGCATTAGCAGCAGATGCAGTTCAGCGGGCAGGCAACGGCCATCCTGGAACTGCGATGGCACTTGCGCCAGCGGCATATCTGCTCTTTCAACACCACATCCGCCATGATCCCCGCGACCCGAACTGGGTGGGGCGCGATCGCTTCATCCTTTCTTGTGGCCACTCCTCGCTCACGCTCTACACCCAACTGCTCTACTCTGGTTACGGTTTAACCCTCGAGGATATGCGCTCGTTTCGAAAATTCGGCTCACGGACTCCCGGACATCCTGAATATGGTCACACCGCGGGTGTAGAGACAACTACCGGACCTCTTGGACAAGGAATCGCCAACGGAGTGGGAATGGCGATGGCTGCACGCTTTGAGCGCGGACTCTTTGATCCGCACGCAGCTGTGGGCCAATCGCTCTTTGATCACTACATCTATGTGCTGGCATCCGATGGCGATCTTCAAGAAGGTGTCAGCGCCGAAGCTTCGTCTATAGCGGGGTTACAAAAACTCCATAACCTGATCGTGATCTACGACGACAACGACATCACTATCGAGGGTGACATCTCCTTGGCGTTTCGGGAGGATGTAGATGCGCGCTATCGTGCTTACGGATGGAATGTCCTCAATGTTGACACTTCCAGTGACGGCAGCGTCGATATCGCTGCGCTCCATGGTGCATTGATAGCTGCACGCTCACAACGCACCCAACCCACATTGATTCGCCTCAAGAGCGTTATCGCCTGGCCAGCTCCCAAGCTACAAGGCACTTCAAAATCACATGGCGCTGCTCTCGGGAAAGAAGAAGTCGCTGCAACAAAGATTGCACTAGGCCTTGATCCTGAGCAGGATTTTCAATTGCCCGATGAGATACTTGCACATGTTCGGCAAGTTGCTGATCGGGGTGCGCAGGCTCATTCACTCTGGAACGAGGAATTTGCCAAATGGAGGAGCGCCCACCCCGATCGTTCGCAATTGCTCGAGCGAATGCGCTCTGGAGAAATCGGCGATGCAATTCTCAATCAAATCACCGCTGCCTTCTCGCACGAGAAGGAGATTTCCACCCGTAAAGCCTCGGGCGACACCATCCAGAAGATAAGTGAATTACTCCCGGAGTTCTGGGGTGGCTCTGCCGACCTTGCGGAGAGCAATAACACGACTATTGAAGGCGGTGGCGATTTTCTTCCGGAGAATCCGTACGGTCGAATCATCCATTTCGGAATCAGAGAGCACGCGATGGGCGCGCTGATGAATGGAATCGCCTTGCATGGGGGAACGAGAATTTTTGGTGGCACATTTTTAGTCTTTAGCGATTACATGCGACCCACTGCACGACTTGCAGCACTGATGAATCTTCCCGTGACTTTCGTGTGGAGCCACGATTCCATCGGTTTAGGCGAAGATGGTCCCACCCACCAACCCATCGAGCATGTCGCCGCATTGCGAGCTATTCCTGGGCTTGCAGTGATTCGCCCGGCAGATGCCAATGAAGTGGCTATCGCTTGGCGTCAGATTCTGGCAGCCAACAAACCTGCCGCTCTCCTGCTCTCTCGGCAGAACCTTCCGGTCTTCGATCGGGGGAAATTTGGCAGCGTAGAGGGCGTCGCCAAGGGCGCATACATCCTGCACGAACCCGCAGAACCTCCCCGCGGCATCATCATTGCCACCGGCTCTGAAGTTTCACTCGCTGTTGCTGCCGCCGAAGAGGCGCTTGCGGAAGGAATTCATCTTCGCGTCGTGAGCGCACCATGTATCGAGTGGTTCGGCCAGCAAAGTGCTGAGTATCGTGAAGAGATCCTCCCGCGCGCGATAAAGGCGCGAGTGAGTGTCGAGGCTGGAATCGGCATGGGTTGGCGAGAGCTCGTGGGTGAACACGGCGCAATTCTCTCTTTGGAGCACTTCGGTGCATCGGCATCTGGACCCGAACTCTTCAAAGCCTTTGGTTTCACCGCAGAAAATATTCTTACAGAAATGAAGAAATCCATCGCATCGGTTCACAAGGGGTAATGCGGTAATGGCCGCTGCCGCGCTCGAGCAGATCACTCATCACGGCACCTCGATTTGGCTCGATGATCTCTCGCGTTCGCGATTGCTCCTGAGCGATGAGAAGTCTTTACTCCACCTCACTCGAACGGCAAATGTTGTAGGCGTCACCACAAATCCTGCGATCTTTGCGAATGCATTGAAGGATGCCTCAACTTATCAGGAGGCAATCGCTGCGCTTCGAGGCAGGAGCGCAACCGAGGCAATTCGACAGATCACAACCGAGGATGTACGAACTGCCTGCGATCAGCTCCGAGATATTTTCGATCGTTCGGCCGGAGTAGATGGTCGGGTAAGTATCGAAGTAGATCCCCGGCTTGCCCACGAGCAGGGTGCGACTGTGGCGCAAGCACATGAATTATGGAATGAGGTGGATCGCAAGAATTTGTTCATCAAGGTTCCTGCTACGAAAGCGGGTTTACCGGCGATCACAGAATTGACTCGCGCGGGCATCTCGGTCAATGTCACACTGATTTTCTCCCTCGAACGCTATCGCGAAGTGCTCCTTGCCTACTTGCTTGGCTTGGAAGAGCGATTGGCCGAAGGTAAAACCTTAGAAGGTATCCAATCGGTCGCATCCTTCTTCGTCAGCCGAGTGGATAGCGCCATCGATCCCTTGCTCGATGGGATTGCTGATCCACGAGCGCGCGCACTGCGAGGGAAAGCAGCTGTTGCCAATGCTCGATTGGCATATCGAATTTTCGAGGAAGTGAGCGCGACAAGCCGCTGGCAAGAGATCGCTCATGCTGGCGGCGCAGCACAGCGTCCGCTGTGGGCATCCACGGGCGTGAAGGACAAGGCATACGATCCCGCAAAGTATGTTGTCGAATTGATTGCACCAGCAACGGTCAACACTATGCCCGAATCGACCATTCACGCTGCTAAAAATTTCTCAGGTGAGATCGGAAATACCATCGCTGGAAGTTACTCGCAAGCAGATCAAGTCTTCAAAGAGCTCGCTGAGCTAGGAATCTCTTATGACTCGGTGGTGACAGAACTCGAGCGAGACGGCATCACAAAATTTGTCGATGCATGGGAAGCGCTCATCGAAACTATCTCGGAGCAGCTATCTCGGAGTAACCATGAGAGATAATCGTCGAGATTTAGCGGCGCTTAAGGCTGCCCATCAGAGGCTCATCAGAAAAGATTTCACTCTTTGGGGAGCGCAATCCGAGCAGGTTGCCCGAGAGCGATTGGGATGGATCGACCTCCCCGAGAAATCGCGAGAACTTCTTCCTGCACTTGATGCGCTGGCTGCCTGGTCGCGCTCGTTAGGCCGAAATCGCTTCGTATTAGCAGGAATGGGTGGCTCCTCGTTGGCGCCGGCAGTAATTGCTGCGGCAGAGAATCGAGAATTACTCTTACTGGACTCCACTCACCCCAACGACCTTGTGAGCATTCTCGCTCCTGATCCAGCCTCGACGGTATTCGTACTCTCCTCCAAAAGCGGAACCACTATCGAGACGCTCTCTCATATGAAGGCAATCGAAGAGAGATTGGCTCGCGCGCAATTAACAGTGTCGGAACACTTGATTGTGATTACGGACCCGGGTTCGCCACTTTCGCACTGGGCAACAGAGCGCAACGCTCGAGTTTTTCGTGGCGAGCCGACTGTTGGCGGTCGTTTTAGTGCGCTCTCGATCTTCGGATTGTTGCCCGCTGCACTACTGGGGGTCGATTGTGCGACTCTCCTAGATGATGGCGCAGATATCCAGAAATTGCTCCGTGATGAGCAGAGTGAAAACCTGGCAATCGCCCTGACCGAGGAGATCCTGGCTGGAGAACCGTTCGTGAATCTGCCTGCGACGCCATTAGGTGATTGGATTGAACAACTGATTGCTGAATCCACCGGTAAAGATGGTGTGGGAATCATCCCCGTGCTCTCCGAACAGCGAGAAATTGGTGAAGTAGTTCAGCGCTGCCTCTCTCTTCCGTTGGGAGGTGCGTTCTATCTCTGGGAGTGGAGTACTGCACTTCTTGGATATGCCTTAGGTGTGAATCCATTCGACCAACCTGATGTGGCCAGCGCCAAAGAGGCAACGGCATCTGCACTAGCCGCACATGCGCAGATTGGTAGCGATGCCTTGCGCAGTAGTGATTCGCTCCTGCCTGAACTGACATCACTTGCAACAAGCCACAATGGTTACCTTGCCTTGCTCTGTTTTCTGCCCATGCATGATGCAAAATTGCGAGCGACTATCAATCAGATTCGAAGTTCCCTGCTACTCCACGACTTTCGTCAACTGCAGGTGACTGTGGGTTTCGGTCCACGGTATCTGCATTCGACCGGACAATGTCACAAAGGTGGTCCTGCTCAGGGTGCCTATCTGATTATCACCTTAGATGGCCTAGATAGCGGAGAGGATTACGCTATTCCGGGTGAGAGTTACGGATTTGGCGAGTTGATTACCGCACAGGCTCTCGGCGATATAAAAACTCTGCGGAGTTTAGGTAGGAAAGTCGTGCATGCGCACTTGACTCTCGCAGAAATCGAAAAACTTAGTCGAGTTCTCCGCGCAGCTTCTTAAGCGCTTCTTCGAGAATCGCAGCACCCTCTGCTGCAGATCGCCGCTCTTTCACATAAGCAAGGTGAGTCTTGTAAGGCTCGTTCTTCGTGGGCTTGGGTGGTGATGCTTTATCGCGCCCTGCAGGAAACCCACATCGTGGACAATCCCACTCATCCGGTGGGGTAACCGAACCATCGTCGGCAAATGATGGTCGAGTTTCATGACCGTTTGCACACCAGTAGGAGATCCGAAAACGGGCAATCGCCTCGCCGCGCTCTGCCTCGCCCATTGGGCCAGCTCCGACACGACTTCCTCTAATGGCGCTACCACTCATCGCGACTCCTCTCTAGACACTCTTACTCGATCAACCCTTCAACAAGAGGCTCAACGCCACAATTGAAGCAAACCATAGCCCGCCAACAACAATCGTGATTCGATCGAGGTTTCGTTCGACTACCGAAGAGCCGCCGTAGGTCGAGGAGACGCCACCACCAAAGAGATCCGAAAGCCCGCTGCCTTTGCCCTTATGTAGCAGGACCAAAAGAATCATGAGCATGCTCAAGATGATGAGGAAGATCGAAAGACCCAAGACCATAACTGCTCCTTCAGTGAGGATGTAAGGATACCGGTTAAAACTTGTAGAACTTCGCTATCTTGGCAAACTCCTCGGGGTCAAGGCTAGCGCCACCCACCAGCACCCCGTCGAGATCGGCGCAGGCCATGATCTCCTTGATAAGGCCAGCCTTGACCGACCCGCCATAAAGGATTCGAATCTGGCTTGCCGCAGGAGCGTTGGCAAGCTTTGCAATTCGCGCGCGAATCGAGGCGGCCATCTCCTGAGCGTCTGCTGCCGTAGCGCTCTTACCCGTGCCTATCGCCCAGATAGGTTCATAAGCAATGACAATTTTCTTCACTTGTGCTGACGAGATACCTGAAAGGCTGGCGCCTAGTTGTTCGATCACAAATTCCAAGTGCGCACTCTGCTCGCGCACTTCGTTGCTCTCACCTACGCAGAGAATCGGAGTTAAGCCATGAGTGAGAGCGGCCTTGACTTTGCTGTTAACCAACTCGCTACTCTCGCCATGAAGTGCCCTTCGTTCAGAATGTCCAACTAGCACGAAGGTGCACCCTAGCTTTGCCAACATTGCACCCGAGATATCACCGGTATAAGCGCCAGAATTGAATGGCGAGAGATCTTGAGCGCCATAGAGCAGGCGAAGTCGGTCGCCATCAATCAGCGTCTGTACAGAACGGATATCGACAAAAGGTGGCAGCACTGCAATATCACTGACTTCGTAATCCTTGTCATTTAATAAAAAGGCGAGTTTCTGGGTAACCGCGATAGCTTCGAGGTGATTCAGATTCATCTTCCAGTTACCGGCAATAAGGGGCTTGCGCTCTACCGGCACACTTACTTCGCTCATCAATTCTCCAATACCTGTATGCCGGGTAATTCTTTGCCCTCGAGGTACTCCAGTGATGCTCCCCCGCCGGTAGATATGTAACCGAATTGCTCGTCATCGAAGCCAAGTAGTCGTATCGCGGCGGCGGAATCGCCACCGCCGATGACGCTCAGGCCTGGTAGGTCGGCGAGTGCTTGTGCTATCACTCGGGTGCCATGGGCAAATGCAGGGAACTCAAAGACGCCCATTGGTCCATTCCAGAATACGGTTCGGCAATCCTGTAGCGCACTGGCATAAATTTCGGCACTTCGTGGACCGATATCGAGCCCTATCTGGTCTGGTGGAATGGCATCGACAGAGACCACCGTCGCTGGCGCACTCGCCTCGAACCGGGGAGCCACCACGACATCTTCTGGGAGCAGGAGTCTTACTTTCCGCTGATGCGCGCGGTCGATTAACTCTTTTACTGTAGGGATCTGTTCGCTATCCACCAGCGAGTTACCGATCTCTTTGCCGAGCGCCGCAAGGAAGGTGAAAACCATGCCACCGCCAATTGCCAGAACATCTACCCGCTCGAGTAGGTTGTTTATCACTCCAATCTTGTCGGAGACCTTTGCCCCGCCAAGAACAACACCGTATGGGCGATCAGGATCAGTTGCCAAGGTATTGAGAATTCGCATCTCGGCGTAGATCAGTCGACCGGCGCAATGCGGAAGGAGTTGGGGCAGGTCATACACAGAGGCATGTTTCCGATGGACGGCTCCGAAGCCATCACCCACATAGATCTCGCCCAGGGATGCGAGCTCTTTAGCAAAAGCCAACCTCTGGTGATCGTCCTTACTCGTCTCGGCCGGGAAAAAGCGAATATTCTCAAGGAGCACAACAGTTCCTGGTCGTGCGGCAGCAAGTTTCCTTGCCTCCTGGATATCCGTTGCACACGAAACGACATCCTTGAGTAATTCACCCAATGCGTTTGCTACCGGAGTCAATGAGTATTCTGGAGCAAATCCCTCTTTCGGGCGACCTAGATGTGCCAAGATGACAATCGAGGCAGCTTTCTTGCGAATCACATCAATCGTCGGTAGCGATGCAAGAATCCGGCCAGGATCGGTGATCTGGCCGTTCTTCAGCGGCACATTGAGGTCGCAACGGAGTATGACCCGTTTACCAGTGAAGTCGATTGACTCGAGAGTCTGCATGGCGATGTAGATCTTCTAGCTAAAGCGTCTGTCCGATGAATCTCACCAGGTCTACTAAACGATTGGAATAACCCCATTCATTGTCATACCACCCGACGACCTTGGCGCTACTCCCGATGACTTTAGTTAACTGACTATCCACGATGCAGGAGTGTGGATTAGTCACAATATCTGCAGAGACAATCGGGTCTTCGGTGTACTCCAGAATGCCCTTGAGTGGACCTTCTGCAGCTGCCTTGAGGGCGGCGTTGATATCGGCGGCAGATACTTCGCGGGAGAGTTCTACGCTCAAATCCGTCACAGAACCCACCGGCACCGGAACGCGCATCGCATAACCATCCATCTTTCCTTTGAGTTCTGGCAAGACCAGGCTGATGGCTTTTGCTGCGCCAGTGCTGCTAGGAATGATCGAGGTGGCTGCTGCTCGAGCCCTGCGCAGATCCTTATGCGGGAAATCTAGGATCACTTGATCGTTTGTATACGCATGAATCGTGGTCATCATGCCTCGTTCGATACCAAAGCTATCTTGTAGCACCTTGGCCATTGGCGCAAGACAGTTGGTGGTGCACGATGCGTTGGAGATGATCGTATGCTGGGCTGGGTCATACTTCTGGTGATTAACGCCCATCACAATCGTGACATCTTCATCTGTTGCAGGTGCGCTGATGATGACTTTCTTGGCACCGCCAACAAGATGCTTCTTGGCCTGTTCGCCCTTGGTAAAAATCCCTGTTGACTCGATCACTATCTCGGCGCCGACAGATGACCACGGCAACGCTCCAGGATCTCGCTCGGCAAAGACCTTGATGGTCTTACCATCGACAGTGATCGAATTTTCGGTAAATGAAACGCTCTTTCCTAATGGGCCCAGAATGGAATCGTATTTGAGAAGGTGAGCGAGGGTCGCAGTATCGGTGAGGTCGTTAATTGCGACGATTTCGATCGCCTGCGCAGAACTATGAGCGCTGCCTTGTGAAGCGAGAACTGCACGGAAGAAATTCCTTCCGATTCGACCAAATCCATTGACGCCAACTTTAATCACGGTTTCCATCCTTACGCTAACAAGTCAGGGCTGATGCCCGACTCGGTATCTGGTATTCCCATCTCTACTGCTCGCTTATCTGCCATAGCAAGAAGGCGTCTAATCCGCCCGGCAATCGCATCCTTTGTCATGGGTGGATTTGCCAACGAACCTAACTCTTCGAGACTTGCTTGGCCATGCTCGATTCGCAATCTCCCGGCTTCGAGCAAGTGATCTGGAATCTCCGGGCCGAGAATCTCAATCGCTCGCTGTACTCGAGCGGATGCAGCAACAGCAGCTCGGGCAGAGCGGCGAAGGTTGGCATCATCAAAATTAGCCAGCCGATTTGCTGTTGCTCGAACCTCGCGACGCATCCGGCGTTCTTCCCAAGCAAGCACGCTTTCGTGCGCTCCCATGAGAGTCAGTAGCGCGCCGATTGCGTCACCATCGCGAACAACCACTCGATCGACACCGCGAACTTCGCGCGCCTTGGCTGTAATCCCCAATCGGCGAGCCGAGCCCACCAGCGCAAGTGCAGCTTCTGGTCCGGGGGCGGTAATTTCGAGCGCAGAGGAGCGCCCTGGCTCTGTGAGTGAACCGTGCGCGAGGAAAGCGCCGCGCCATGCGGACTCGGCATCACATTTTGCGGCAGAGACTATTTGAGGTGGTAGTCCGCGGATGGGGCGACCATTGCCATCGATCAAACCAGTTTGCCGCGCAAGCGATTCGCCCGTCTCGACCACTCGCAGGACATAACGACTTCCTTTGCGAAGGCCCCCTGCAGAGAGAATCGTTAGATCGCTCTCGTGTCCATAAACTTCTGAAATCTCTTTCCGTAATCGACGCGCACTTTGAGCAGTATCCAGCTCGACCTCAACGACTACCTTCCCTGCAGTGATATGCAGGCCGCCGGCGAAGCGAAGAAGCGCGGAAACCTCGGCCTTCCGGCAGCATGGTTTGGAGATAGCAAGGCGACTTAACTCATCCTTCACCGTCGCAGTCATCGCCATGGTGTCGCCATCACCTCATTATCTTTCTCAAAGCGGAAACTACCTTTTTTGGGTCGTGCTGGTCGCTGGTTGGCGCGTGGGCTAAGTCACTCACAACCAATTCGCCACCGATCTTTTCCACATACTCTGCTAACTCCTTCGAGAGGATACTCGGGTCGGCAAGGACCACATCAAAGGGCACTTCAGGAGCATGTTCGTGGAGGAATGCCAGTCGGCCGGCAGCTGCGAGCTCTGCCGCCTCGTCACCTGGATGCGGGGCGACCAGGTTGAGTAAGAGAAGTTTCTTCGCTTTTGTGGTTGCCAACGCTCCTCGAGTCTCCGGCAGTAGCACATGTGGCAAGACGCTTGAATACCAAGACCCTGGCCCAAGGGTCACCCACTCTGCCCGTGCAATCGCATCGAGGGCTTCTGGATGAGTGGGCGGCGAATCAGGAATCAACCGGACTTGCTCGATCACTCCCCGCGCCAGCGCCACTTCACTTTGTCCACGAATTATCTGAACCTGAGCGGCCTCTGATTTTGTTGAGCGAACCGTAGCTTCGATCTCTAACGGAATAGAGGACATCGGCAACACCCGCCCAACTACGCGCAGCAATTCGCCAACTTTACTCAGGCCAATCACTGGATCCTCGTAAATCTCCCAGAGCGCGGTGAGGAGTAAATTCCCTGTGTTGTGACCATCTAATTCACCATCGCTTGAAAAACGATGTTGCAAAACCCGGGCCCACCCTCGACCCCACTCATCATCCGAGCAGAGCGCCGCCAATGCCATGCGCAGATCACCTGGGGGCATGACGCCAAACTCAGCGCGAAGTCGACCGCTGGACCCACCGTTGTCAGCAACTGTGACTAGCGCAGTGATATCAGTTGTGATCTCGCGAAGGGCTGTGAGCGTGGCAGCTAAGCCATGCCCACCACCCATCGCCACAACTCGAGGCTGATGCTGCATCATGAGACTAGTTCCGTTCGACATCTCTATGTTGTACCCGCACCTGTATTCCCTCTGTCTGGAGTCGGGCACTGACCTCTTCTGTGACTGCAACACTTCGATGGCGTCCGCCGGTGCATCCAAAAGCGATGGTGATGTACCGCTTGCCCTCGCGCAAGAAACCAGCACCGATACTCCTAAAGAGCGCCAAGAAAACTTCGATGAACTCGCTGGTCTCTGGGTGCGTAAGAACTGCATCTGCCACCGGCTGCTCTAAGCCGCTCATTGGCGATAGGTGAGCCACCCAGTGTGGGTTCGGTATGAATCGGCAGTCCAGTATGAAATCTGCATCATAAGGAATGCCATATTTATATCCAAAGGAGAGTAGTGAAACTTGCATCCCGCGATCGCTTTCGCCAGTAAATGTCTGGTCGACTTTTAGCGCTAATTGATGAACATTGAGAGCCGAAGAATCAATGACAATCTCGGCTTCGGCTCGTAAATTACGGAGCAACTCGCGCTCACGAGCAATGCCATCCACTATTCGATCAGTTCCTTGAAGCGGATGTGGTCTTCGAGTTGATTCAAAACGACGAACTAGGACCTCATCATGAGAATCGAGGAAGAGAATTCGTACCGAATCTCCATTACCTCGAAGGGCTTGTACTCCAGAATTCAATTCTGTGGTGAATTCCATACTTCGAACATCGATGACAACCGCAACTTTTTCGCGTTCGGATCGGAGTTCGTCGACAAGCGGAAAAAGCATCGAGGCGGGAAGATTATCGACGACATACCACTGGTGGTCTTCCAGAACATGGGCTGCAGTGGATCGGCCAGCACCGCTCATCCCAGTGATGATCACAACATCCATCGCTGCATCACTCCCCTTTCTACCCCTCTACCCTGGCACTACTGTCAAGAACCTCCCCAGTTTGGGTATCTACCCCCTCGAATGCCCCTGAGCTACTCCGAAGGCTTTCGACTATGTGCGCTGCGATTTTTCCGCCGATGCCTGGAACTTTCGAGATCTCATCCGCTGTCGCGGTGCGAATTTTTGCAACTGAGCCGAAATGATCGATAAGCGACTTCCTTCGAACCGCACCCAAGCCCTCAATCTCCTCGAGGAGTGAGGCAAGTCCTTCCTTCGATCTTTTACTTCGATGGTAAGTGTTAGCAAATCGATGGGCCTCGTCTCGAATCCTCTGGAAAAGATAGAGCGCCTCACTATTTCTCGGAAAGATTATCGGTTCCTTCGCTTGCGGTAACCAAACTTCTTCTAATCTCTTTGCAAGGCCACAGAGGAAGATCTCTCTATCTTTCAAAACCTCAGCGGCAGCGTTCACCTGAGGTTTTCCTCCATCGACGATAATCAACTGGGGCGGGTAGGCAAATTTTAGTTTGCTTCGATCAATCTCACTTTCGTCCATAACTTCCTCATCCAACCGAGCAAGTCGTCTTGAGAGAACCTGTCGCATCGCAGCAACATCGTTTGGCTTACCCGTCTCGCTGCTGATACTGAACCTTCGGTAATCAGATTTCTTCGGGAGGCCATCTTCGAAGACCACCATGGATGCAACAATCTGACTTCCTTGCATATTTGCAATATCAAAACATTCAATTCGCAACGGAGGTTGATCCATTCCCAATGTGCGCTGAATTTCTGCCAGAGCCTGGCTTCTGGTCGACATATCCTGAGCTCGCTTTGCCATATGTCGAAAGAGAACATCGTGCGAGTTGCGCAAGACCGAATCTAAGAGCTCCCGTTTCTCCCCACGATGTGGAACTCGAATCTGGACCGCAGCATTCTTCCGTGATGAGAGGAGCTCTTCGAGGGCGCTCCCCTCTGGCAATGGGATATTGATCAGAATCTCTTGAGGTATCTCTTGCGCGGAGGAATTGAGGAATTTAGTCGCCAGTAACTGCTCGAGGTGTGCTGCTTGATCAAGCTCGACTCCGGATTCGATAATCCATGATTGCGCGCTAGTCACTCGCCCCTGCCGTACCTGAAATTGTGTCACGGCACCCTTGCCACCATGTTCGTCGCAGAGGATGGCAAAAAGGTCGAGGTTGCTATCGTGCGGCAGCGCAACGGAATTACTCGTCGCAATTTTTTCCAGAGCCTCTACTTGATCTCGAAGTTTGGCAGCGCTTTCGAAATCTTCGTTCTCAGCTGCCTCGGCCATCTGCTTCCGTAGCGAATCTATGAATCGCTTGGGATCAGAGTTCATGAATGAGATAAGTGAATTCACCAGTTGGGAATGTTCGGTCAATGCGCTGGGATCCTTGGCAATACAAGGCGCAACACACTTACCGATATATCCGAGCAAGCAGGCCCTTTGAGTTCGGGATGCTCGCTCGAACACACCATCAGTGCATGAGCGAATCGGAAACACTCCCTGAAGAATCTCGACTAACTCACGAAGGGCCCATGCGTGCGGAAAGGGCCCGAAATACTTCGCGCCATCTCGTCGAACATTTCGCGTGACAAAGATTCGCGGTACTTGCTCTTTTGCCGTGACAGCTAGATAGGGAAAGGATTTATCGTCTCGAAAAACCACATTATATTTCGGCTTCTCCCGTTGAATCCAGGTGTACTCGAGCTGGAGCGATTCGATTTCATTGCCAACGATGGTCCAATCCACCCGACTTGCCTCCCAGACCATCGAGCGAACTTTCTCATCGAGAGTGCTTTGGAAATAGTTAGCAAGTCTGGAGCGAAGGTTTTTCGCTTTACCAACATAGATAACTTGATCTTTCTCATCAAAGAATCGATAAACACCGGGTGCAGTCGGGACATTCTCCGGACGATAGGAGCGTGGATCAGCCACGACTTCCGCCACCTGCGAGTATCTCTGCGAGAAAGGAGCCGGTATAACTCTTCTTGTTCTTCGCAACGCTCTCCGGGGTCCCCTCTGCAACAATCTGACCACCTCGTGAGCCGCCATCCGGCCCAAGGTCAATAACCCAATCGGCGCTCTTGATGACATCTAGATTGTGTTCGATCACTACCACGGTGTTCCCACCATCTACCAACCGATTGAGCACCCCAAGAAGTTTGCTTACATCCTCGAAATGTAATCCCGTTGTTGGTTCATCCAGCACATAAATCGTTCGTCCAGTAGAGCGGCGCTGTAACTCCGTTGCTAACTTGACCCGCTGTGCTTCTCCGCCTGAAAGCGTCGGGGCCGACTGTCCCAAGCGCACATAACCCAAACCAACATCGCAGAGCGTCTTCAGATATCGGGCAATCGCCGGCACGCTTTCGAAAAATTCGTAGGCATGTTCGATCGGCATGTTGAGAACTTCTGAGATGTTCTTTCCCTTGTAATGTACCTCAAGTGTCTCTCGGTTGTACCGAGCGCCATGACAAACTTCGCATGGAACATAAACATCTGGTAAGAAATTCATCTCGATAGTGATAGTTCCATCACCAGAACAATTCTCGCATCGCCCCCCTTTGACATTAAAGGAGAACCGTCCCTGTTGGTATCCACGAATCTTTGCCTCGGCTGTCTCAGCAAATAACCCGCGGACTTTATCGAAGACTCCGGTGTATGTCGCTGGATTCGACCGTGGCGTGCGACCTATCGGTGATTGATCGACATGGACCACCTTATCGAGTGCATCGATACCAGTTATAGTTTTATGACGACCAGGAACGATTCGAGCACCGTTGAGCTTATTTGCGAGCACGCTGTAGAGAATTTCGTTGATCAGCGTGGATTTTCCAGAACCACTGACTCCGGTTATTGCAACTAAAGTGCCTAGTGGAATTTCGACATCTATGTTTTGGAGGTTGTTCTCGCGTGCACCTTTGATAGCAATCTTCCGTTTCGGGTTGATTGGTCGTCGCATCTGCGGTACCGCGATCTCTCTCCGTCCTGATAGATACGCTCCAGTGATTGACTCCTTATTGGTCAGTAGCTCGCTGTATGGTCCAGAGACAACTACTTTGCCGCCATGCTCACCTGCGCCCGGACCGATATCGACAATCCAATCTGCGGTTCGGATGGTCTCCTCATCATGTTCGACCACTATCAAGGTGTTTCCCAGATCGCGTAGCCGAGTCAGCGTCTCGATTAAGCGTCTGTTATCCCGCTGGTGTAAACCGATACTTGGCTCATCAAGGACATAGAGCACTCCAACCAGGCCCGAACCTATTTGAGTTGCAAGTCTGATCCGTTGAGCCTCACCGCCAGAAAGAGTGGCTGCAGGTCGATCAAGTGAGAGATAGTCGAGTCCAACATCAAGTAAGAATCCCAGTCGCGCATTAACCTCTTTGAGGACTCGTTCAGCAATCTTCTTTTCGCGAGCACTTAGCGAGAGCTTCCCGATGAATTGGGCACAATCAGAAATCGAGAGTGCACACAATTGGGCAATATTCAGGCCTCCCAAGGTAACTGCGAGAATCTCATCTTTAAGTCGTGCACCTTTACATGCTGGACAAGGTGTTTGCCGCATGAAGGCTTCGTATCGATCTCTACTAAATTCGCTTTCGGTCTCACCATGTCGCCTTTCAAGGAATGGAACCACTCCTTCGAAACCCGTGCTGTACTGTCTGGCTCGACCATAACGATTTTTGTACTTGACATGAACTTCATACTCGTAGCCATTGAGAATCGCATCTTTAACCTTGGCAGAAAGTTTTCGCCAGGGAGCATCGAGAGAAAATCCCATATCTTTTGCGAGCGCTTCGAGTAAGCGCACGAAGTATTCCGAAGTTGAACCCATGGACCACGGGGCGATAGCACCCTCATAGATACTTAATGAATCATC
>CAZPIJ010000012.1:20368-24079 GCA_964586805.1 uncultured Bifidobacterium sp.
CGCTGCTTGCTGGTGCTCTTGGCCGTCAATCGATCGACGAGAACTTCAACTGTGTGTTTCTCTTGCTTCTTCAACTTGGGAACTTCTTCGAGAGCGTAAACAACTTTGTCAACCCGAACACGAGCGAAACCTTGAGTAATGAAATCTTTCCAAAGGTCTAAGAACTCTCCCTTGCGCTCTCGGACAACTGGAGCTAATACATGGAATTTGGTCGTCTCTGGCAGCGCAAGAATTTGGTCGACGATTTGCTCTGCTGATTGTCGCGAGACCGGATCTCCACACTTAGGGCAATGGGCCTTGCCCGCGCGCGCATATAGCAATCGGAAGTAGTCGTAAACCTCGGTGATAGTGCCAACAGTTGATCTGGGGTTGCGATTAGTTGACTTCTGATCGATAGACACTGCTGGTGAGAGTCCTTCAATGAAATCAACATCAGGTTTATCCAACTGTCCAAGAAACTGACGCGCGTATGCCGAGAGCGATTCGACATAGCGTCTTTGCCCCTCAGCGAAGATGGTGTCGAATGCCAAACTCGATTTACCGGAACCGGAGAGCCCGGTAAAGACAATCAGTGCGTTCCGCGGTAAATCAAGGGAAATGTCCTTTAGGTTGTGCTCGCGGGCGCCACGGACAATTAATCGCTCTTTCATGCTCCGGCACCCTCCATCCCACGAAGCTCTCGCTTGAGCTCATGGATCTCATCTCGCAATCTAGCAGCGAGTTCAAATTGGAGATTTTCCGCGCTTGCGCGCATTTGCTCGGTCAACGCGGAGATCAAGCCGATCAACTCATCCTTAGGCAATTTGCCAAGCTCCTTGGCATTCTGCCCGACTGCAGGCATCGAAGTAATCCGCTTAGCTCGGGCAATCAATTTCTCGGAGTCATCCTCTTCCTTTGAAATCGAATCGGTGATATCCGCAATCTTCTTCCGAAGTGGCTGAGGATCAACGCCATGTTCAAGGTTATAACGAACCTGCTTCTCGCGTCGGCGATTGGTTTCGTCAATCGCTTTGATCATGGAATCAGTGAGATTATCCGCGTACATATGAACTTCACCTGAAACATTTCGAGCTGCTCGACCAATAGTTTGAATGAGAGATGTTGCCGAGCGTAAGAATCCTTCTTTATCTGCATCGAGAATCGAAACTAGCGAAACCTCGGGAAGATCTAAACCTTCACGAAGCAGATTGATGCCTACTAAGACATCAAACTCGCCCAAGCGCAGTTCTCGCAGTAACTCAACTCGGCGCAAGGTGTCGACCTCCGAATGTAAGTACCGCACTTGAATACCCTGTTCCACCAGGTAGTCGGTTAAATCTTCAGACATCTTCTTTGTCAAAGTAGTAACAAGAACGCGCTCGTTCTTGGCTGCTCGCTCTTTTATTTGATGGACCAAATCATCGATCTGGCCTTTGGTGGGTTTGATGATGACTTGGGGATCTACCAATCCAGTAGGGCGGATCACCTGCTCAACTACTTGCGGCGCGATACCCAATTCGTACTTTCCAGGCGTAGCAGAGAGATACATTTTTTGAGGGGTGCGCTCAAGAAACTCACTCCACTTCAACGGTCGGTTATCAAGGGCACTGGGAAGACGAAATCCATGCTCGACTAATGTGCGCTTGCGAGAGGAGTCCCCTTCGAACATTGCCCCGATCTGCGGGACCGTGACATGAGATTCGTCGATAATGCAGAGGAAATCCTCGGGGAAGTAATCAAGGAGACAATTCGGTGGCTCACCTGGACCACGGCCATCGATATGTCGGGAATAGTTTTCAATTCCTGAGCAGAATCCCAGTTGTCTGATCATCTCGATATCAAAGGTGGTTCGCATTCGCAATCGCTGTGCCTCTAAGAGTTTGCCACCCTTCTCAAACTTCTCCAGTTGCTCAGCAAGCTCGGCTTCGATCGCCTGGATCGCTCGTTCCATAGTTGCTCTGCTTGCGGAGTAATGAGATGCCGGAAATATGAATGCTTCTCGCTCTTCACTGAGCACCTCGCCCGTAAGTGGGTGGAGCGTGATGAGTCGTTCGATCTCATCGCCGAACATCTCGATGCGTAGCGCTGTTTCTTGATAGACCGGAATAATTTCGATGGTGTCACCGCGCACTCGGAAAGTGCCGCGCTCGAAAGCAGTGTCATTCCGGCTGTATTGGATCGCCACGAAATTGCGAAGTAATGAAGTGCGCTCCACGGAATCTCCCACTCGCAGGGGAATCATCCCATCGACATATTCCTGTGGTGTACCTAAACCATAAATGCATGAAACTGTCGAAACAACCACCACATCTCGGCGAGTCAATAACGAGTGTGTCGCCGAATACCGTAACCGTTCGACTTCTTTGTTGATTGATGAATCCTTCTCGATGAAGGTATCGGTTTGTGGAACATACGCTTCAGGTTGGTAGTAGTCGTAATAGGAGACGAAATATTCCACCGCATTGTTGGGTAGCAATTCCCGGAATTCATGAGTCAGTTGCGCTGCCAAAGTCTTATTTGGCGCAAGAACCAGTGTTGGGCGTTGCAATCTTTCAATTAGCCAGGCTGATGTGGCCGATTTTCCCGTTCCGGTCGCGCCGAGCAAGACGACATCCCTCTCACCTGCACTCAATCTGCGCGCCAGTTCTTCGATGGCCTCTGGCTGATCTCCCGCAGGGTGGTAGTCGCTGACGACCTCAAACGGGCGCATTGCCCTGGGCAATTTGTCGCGAAGATCCGGACGCATGGTTCTACCGTAACTCAATCAGAGATCTTTGGAGCGACGAAAGTAGTCCACCACTCCTCAAGGCTGCGAAGCAGCGCATCCTGATTCCCATCATTGGCAATCACAAAGTGGGCAATAGCTCGACGACTCTCATCAGATGCTTGTGATTTGATTCGAGCGGCTACTTGCTCATGGCTTAACCCCCGGGCCAATAATCGCTCTTGCCGTATCTCGTGGGCAGTTTCGATGCTCAAAACGAGATCAAACTCCTCCACACGATCAGGGTTCTCCGCTAGTAATGGAATCTCATAGACCACAACGGTGTTTTCAGGAAGGGTTGCCAGTAACTTCTTGAACCTTCGTTGGATGAGAGGATGAGTGATCTTCTCGAGCACTTTTTTTCTCTCGGGGTCTGCGAAAACTATCTCGCCCAGTTTTCCACGGTCTATTGATCCACTACTAAGAATTCCATCGCCGAACTCGGCGACTACCTGGTTATAACCCTCTTCGCCTCGTTCGAGGATTTCTCGTGCTAACTGATCCGCGTTAACATGCACTGCCCCTAAACGCGCTAAGAGGGAACCGGCGCTGCTCTTGCCAGCTCCGATTCCCCCAGTTAACGCGATTAGCAACATCGGCTAACCCAACTTCTCTCTCTTTGTGTCGCTATGCCTGCTCGGCAGCTTGAGCCTCTTCGCGCTGTTTGCGATGGGCAAGGAAACGAGCTTGTGCTTCGGCGTATTGTCGTTCCCACTCTTCACGAGCCGCTTCGAAGCCAGGCTTCCATTCCTGGGAGTCAGGATCAAAGCCTTCGGGGTAAATGAAATTGCCATTCTCGTCGTAACGAGCAGGCATTCCATATTGAGTTGGATCGAAAGCTTCAACCTCGACCTCATGCCCTTCGTTTGCCTGCTTGAGTGAGAGTGAGACTCTGCGTCGCTCTAGATCGATGTCGATGATCTTGACCATGATTTCGTCATCCACTCGAACGACTTGTTCAGGAATTT
>CAZPIJ010000013.1:0-7561 GCA_964586805.1 uncultured Bifidobacterium sp.
CCCCTTTCTTTCGTAACTGCTCAAGCAGTTCGAAGCCATCAAGGACCGGCATATTGATATCGATGATCAGCAGATCGGCAGGTGCAGCGCGCAATGCGGTGAGCGCGGACATCCCATCTGGCGCTGCCGAAACCGAGTACCCCGCGACCCGGAGCGCATCTCCCAGTAGCTCCCGGACCCCGGCCTCATCATCGACGACCAGGACATGTGCCTTAGCGGAGGAGGTGCTCATATTGGTAAGGCTACTGGCTGCTAGAAGGGTTGAGGAGAGCCACTACCTGCCCAGAGCGCAACTCCAAAGCTCTCGCTACTGAATTCACAGGATCTTCACAAAATCACTTGGAACCCTTTCCTCATGCCACTGATGAAGCTGGGTGCTGATCGAGACTGTCGAGACTGTCGAGACCATCGAGACCGAGCGTTCTGCCCTGCCAACCGGAGAGCGCTTCGCGCTCTCGCGCTCTCATGTACAACGGTACTTCTTATCCCAGTTATCTCTCTTACTAGTCTTACTAGTCTCACTAGCGCATCTGCTACTGAAAGCGCTGCCTCTCCTAACAGCACTCCAACAGCTACTCCGGCTCCTAATTCAACCCCTAATCCAAATCAATCGACGCTCACCTATCAACAACAAATGGAGCTCTACAAAATTAAGTTTGAAGAGTTCAAAGTAGCGCTCGAAAAATGGAATGCCCTTCGCCGAATTGCTGAAGATACCTTCCGTGATGAGATGGAAAAGTTCAAGGATGCGCGCGAAGCCTGGGATGAGGCAAACCAATCTCTAATCGACGATATCAACGACGAATTCCGCTCCGATATCAAGAAAGCCAGGGCAGATTTCAAAACTGCCTTCTCCAGTGCCAAGAGCACTGAGGCCAAAGCCAATGCCCGCAACGCGCTCAGCGCTGCAACTCTCGCCGCGACCACCGCGCGACAGATCGCTATTGAAGCCCTCGGCGAACCACCCAAACCTCCCGCTCGTCCAGTATTGCCACCCAGGCCGCTAGAACCACTCAAGCCCATCGATCCAACGGCGCCCAAGAGTGGCAAGCGACAAGTTCTTCCTGGAGCGCCCAAGCCACCTGAACAAGGCGAGATGCGCCCAACGCGTCCTCCAAAACAAGATGAGCGCCGCTCCGGTCGTTCTTCTCAAGGAGAAAGCTCCAACACTTCAGCGTAATTTCCCGTGAAATCCCGTTGTCACCGCCTGCACTTGGTACTTTGATGTCATGACCAACATTCGACTAGTCGGGTACACCGCACTTGCTGTAGGGCTGATCAACTGGCGCTACATTGATTTCGGAGCCGGTAGCTTTGCAATTCTTATCGGAGCACTCATTCTCGTTGCCACCTTGATCAAACCCCTCCACGGAAAGATTCAAAGAGGCGCGGGTTTCTTTTTGCTCTCCGCATTAGCAGCGCTGGCTGTTATTTATTCGTTCCTCAACTGAGCTATATCTCTTTCATCGGTGGCGCAAGAGTGAGATTTCAAGAGATCAAAGAGCAGTGGAACGAAGTCCTTGATGCACTCCTTGAGCGAGATCGAATCCTCTGGCTAGCAATCTTCGACGCCAGACTCTCTGATTACTCTGAGGGAACTCTGATTTTGGATTTCCAAGATTCGGGAAAGTTTGCCACCGAACATGATTTCTCCTACATACGAGGAGTGGATCGCTTGCGGGTAGTCGAGCAAATTGCCTCTAATGTGCTCGGAATTCCTATCTCCATCAGAATTGCGGAGTGATTTTCACCAATCGGCGACTGAACCATCGCTATGGAACCATTGCGCAGGCGCATCCTTTTTATACGGATGCTTCGCAGCCTGCTCTTGGTTGATTCTCGCTCCGATACCAATCGAGGTGGGCGGCAAGATGTGGCCATCCACGATGTCGGGTGTACCTTCAACAACCTCTTTTCGCCACGGCACATCTGCACGCATCACCTCTTGGATGAGGAAGTTTGGTGTGACCAGCGCAAGATGCACATTGACCATCGTGGCTATCGGGCCTAACGGATTGTGGGGAGCCATTACAACTCCAAAAGCATCACAGAGCGCAGCAATTTTTCGTAAACCGGTGATGCCACCGGCGTGGCAGACATCGGGCTGAGCAATCTCGAAGACTCCTGACTTCAAGAATGGCAAGAACTCTTGTTGGGTATATAGCCGCTCCCCCGCGGCAAGTGGAATCGTCACCTTCTCTTTAACCCGCTTCATCGCCTCGTATTGCTCGGGCTGCACGACCTCTTCTAAGAAGTACGGTTTATACGGTGCAAGAACCTGGGCATATTGAATAGCCATGGCAGCTGAAGTCCGACCATGGAAATCCACCATGATGTCCATATCATCGCCACCTGCTTCTCGAGCAGCGCGCATCAAAGTCTCTGCGTGGCGGAGTTTTGCCGCACCTTCAAGTGGTGCGCTCTGCGGAACGGCAAGAATCTTTACCGCGGTAAAACCATCTTCTTTGCTCTGGAGCATCTTTTCGGTGAATGATTTTGCAGTATCGGAATCATAGACAGCGTGCGCATCTCCACCGCCAAGATGATCGTATAACCGGACTCGATCTCGGGCTAAGCCACCCAATGCACGCCAGAGCGGCACTCCCATATTCTTCGCGTGAATGTCCCAGAGCGCTTGGTCTATCCCGCTCAAAGCCGTCATCGAAACGACTCCACCCTTGAAGAATGGGTGGCGGTAGATGATTTGCCAGTTTCGCTCGATATCCAGTGGGTTTCGACCTGCAATCAGCGGTGCCAAAGATTTGACCGCTCCAACAACCGCCTCGGTTTGAAACTCGACCGTCGCCTCGCCCAATCCATACAAACCCGGTTCATCAGTATCTACTCGAACGATGATCCAATTTCTCAGTGCGGCATTAACTACCGTCGTGGATATTCCGGTGATTTTCACGGTCTGCCTCCCGTGCCTATCCTACTAATGGATGTTGGATCTCCGTTAGAGGCGAAGATCCACCGACGCTCCGCCATCTACCAGGATGGTCTGTCCATTGATATATGAGGCTTTCTTCGACGCGAGAAAAACCACCACTGCAGCTTGCTCGTCTGGGCGACCCATCCGCTTCATCGGCACTGCTTGCGCAAATGCATCATGAGTAACTTCTTTTCCATCAACAAAGACTCGATTGCCCGTATATGTAAACCCAGGCGCAACTGCTACGACGCGGATGTTTTCTGGAGCCCATTCGACAGCAAGAACTCGAGTGAGCGCTTCCAAACCGGCCTTGGATACGGAGTACGAAAGTCGTCCTGGCAACCCAATTCGCCCCGCGAGGGATGCGATGGAGATTATTGTCGGGTAAGGAGATTTCACAAGATGGGGATAGGCCGCGCGACAACAACGAAACGCGCCATCGAGATGGACATTGGTGATGAAACGCCAATCCTCATCGGTGTAGCTCTTTGACAAGCCTTGTCGAAAGTTCCCTGCGTTGTTAACCAACACATCTAATCGACCAAAGCGTCGGATAATCTCGGCAATTCCCTGATCTACGGATTCGGTTGAGGCAACATCAATCGCGACTGCTTGTACATGTTTTCCAGAAGGATCAAGACCCTTTGCGACCTCGAGCGCAGCATCCTCGCGAAGGTCCGAGACGATGACATCGTATCCATCCTCTAAGAACTGTTTGCACATCTCCGAGCCCAGTGCGCCGCCACTACCAGTTACCAGAACAACAGGGCGATCAGTTTTCCCTTGATTTGTCATGGTGGGAAGTCAATCAGTGCAATGTGCGATAAACAAGGACCTGTCCGAGGGCGACTTTCATCGGCCTGAAAAAGCCGGATTTCGTAGCCCGTTCTTTACAGGTAAGGTATTGCTCATGGACACCTATCACGGCCAGGTAGTCGTTGTGGCAGGAGGAGGCGCCGGAATTGGCGCTGCTGCTGCCGAACTTGTGGCTTCCCGAGGCGCACACATCATCGTCACTGACATTGTGAAAGCCAATGCAGAATCTGTCGCAGCAAAGATCAATGCGACTGGAGGAAAGGCGATTGCTCGCGAACTTAATGTAGCCAACCAAAAAGATGTCGCGGCTTTCATCGATTCGATTGTGCGTGAGTTTGGACGACTTGATGCCGTCATCAACAGCGCTGGAATTGTTGGTCCAACGAACACGCCACTAGAGAAGGTCACTGAAGGTGATATCAATAAAGTGCTCGAGATCAATCTTCTTGGCGCGATCTGGCTTACCCAGGCAGCTCTGCCGGCGATGAAAGCTGCGAAGTATGGTCGAATCGTGCATGTCGCCTCAATTGCTGGCAAAGAAGGAAATCCGGGAATGATTCCTTATGTGCTCTCTAAATCTGCGATGATCGGTTTTGTTAAGGCCGTTGCCAAGGAAGTTGCCACCGAGGGCATCACCATCAACACCATCGCCCCAGCAGTCATCAAAACGCCGATGAATGCTGAGACCAGTGAAGAGACTCTGAAATACATGATCTCAAGGATTCCGATGGGACGACTTGGCGAGGCCGAAGAGGTCGCAGAGATGATTGCATTCGCAGCTTCGAAGGCTTGTTCGTTCACCACCGGCTTCTGCTTCGATACCTCTGGCGGTCGCGCTACTTACTAAGTGGCTATCGGGCTACTAGTTCTCCACATAGAGAGTGACTTCCACCTCTACACATAACTCTGGCAACATCAATCGCCCTACCTCGATAAATGAGCAGGCTGGCAAGATTGGTGCGAAGACTTCGCCATGAGCCTTAGCTACTGCCGGCCAATCCTCGATATTTGTCAGATATACCCGGGTTCGGACCGTATTCTCGAAGCTTGCTCCTAGTTCGGCCACCGCCTTCCCGATCTCGGCGAGGATATATTGCATCTGGCCGTAGGCATCATGAGGATGCATGACTTGGCCATCGCGAGTGGTTGCGCTGGTGCCGCTGACTTCGATGAGGTTTCCAACTCGGACTGCTCGGGAATATCCCACAATCGGCGCCCAAGGGCGATTGCCATCAACTCGCCTCATCTCCATTTGCGCACCAACCTCTCAGTACTCGCGTCGCGCCCAATCAGAGCGCAACAACACAATCAATCTCGACCAAAATGTTAGCCAGATCTGATCCGACCGTCGTTCGAGCGGGAAAGGGTTCGCTAAAGAACTCCTGGTACACCTTGTTGTAGCCAGCAAAGTCACGATGTAAGTGTTGGAGGTGTGTAGTTACTTTCACCACCTGATCAAGGCTTGCACCTCGTTGCGCTAAGACTGCACGCAAGTTTGTGAGCACGGCTCGTGTTTGCTCTTCTATGCCCTCCACTTCGACTTTGTTGGTCAATGGATTAGCCGGACCCATTCCGCAGGTATACAAGAATCCATTGGCCACCACCCCGTGTGAATATGCGCCGCCAGGATTTGGCGCTCCAGTAGCGAAGTAGTGATCAAGTGTTGGTTTGGTCATCGCTCATTCATTCTCTCGAGTGGGTGTTCGGTTTCAATAATCCGAATCGTCTTTGACTTACTTCGCATAACAATCGATTGGCTACGCATTCCAGAATTGGTGAATCGAACGCCGCGGAGCAGCTCGCCATCGGTAATTCCTGTGGCGGCAAAGAAGTGGTCATCACCAGCGACCAGGTCGTCGGTGCTATACACGCGATTGAGATCCAGCCCCGCCTTCGCTGCAGCAGCGCGCTCCTCATCCGAGCGCGGATGAAGCTTTCCTTGGATCGCGCCACCCATACATTTCATAGCGCAAGCAGCAATGATGCCCTCGGGTGTGCCACCAATACCCATCAGAACATCGATACCCGTCTCAGGGCGAGCAGCCATAACCGCTCCGGCAACATCACCGTCGGTGATGAATTTGATTCGGGCTCCGGCAGCGCGAATATCTGCCACAAGCTGATCATGGCGTGGCCGATCAAGTAGCACGACGGTCAACGAACTCACGGGCACACGCTTTGCTGCCGCAATGGCACGAAGATTCTCCCCCGTGCTCATATTGATGTCGATGACCCCTGCAGCTTCTGGTCCCACAACGAGCTTGTTCATATAAAAGACTGCCGACGGGTCGAACATTGAATTTCGTGGCGCTACGGCAATCACACTGATGGCATTGTTCATACCCTTTGCCGTGAGCGTGGTTCCATCAATGGGATCGACTGCGACATCACAGGATGGACCGGTGCCATCTCCGACTTCTTCTCCGTTAAAGAGCATTGGCGCATGGTCTTTCTCGCCCTCACCGATAACCACGACGCCATTCATGGATACCGAAGAGATCATCCGACGCATGGCATCGACGGCAGCTTTATCGGCCAGATTCTTCTCACCCATGCCAATCCAACGAGAGGCAGCAATCGCAGCAGTCTCGGTGACGCGCACCAACTCAAGAGCGAGGTTTCGCGAGGATGCTGGTTGGCTACTCATGGTTAATGCGAGTGTCGACCTACTGCATTGCCCGAACTTCCGACAAGGAAATCTAAGTCGGCGCCAACATGGGATTGGTTGACATGATCGAAATAGAGTTTGACCCATCCACGAGGTTCTGGGGAGGTCGGCGCAACCCATTTCTTCTTCCGCTCTTCGAGCACTTCAGGTGCAACAAGGAGATCTAATCGACGATTGGCAACATCTAATTCGATCTCATCGCCAGTCTCGACCAAGGCAAGTGGACCGCCTACCGCTGCTTCAGGGGAAACATGAAGCACCACCGTGCCATATGCAGTTCCACTCATGCGAGCATCGGAAATCCGGATCATGTCCGTGATTCCTTTGGCAAGGAGTGATTTTGGCATCGAGGCGTTTGCTACCTCCGGAAACCCTGGGTAACCCTTAGGTCCGGCATATTGGATGACAAGAATGTCATTTTCATCGACGATGAAATCATCACGGTCTGCATCGGCGACATAATCTTCGATTGCCGAGTAGACCAGAGCTTTTCCTCGATGTTTGAGCAGATGTGGCGAGGCGGCGGAAACTTTAATTACTGCGCCATTTGGTGCAAGTGAACCATAGAGAACTGCAGTCGCACCACCTGGCTTCTGGAAAGGCTCTGCTACCGAGGTGATCACCTCGCGATTCCAGTTCTTTACCCCTGCAATATTCTCGGCCACGCTCTTTCCGGTGACAGTAATGTGATCGCGGTGAATGAGATCACCCAACTCCTGCATGACAGCAGGGATGCCGCCGGCATAATAGAAATCCTCCATGAGGTACTTACCCGATGGCATCAGATTGGCGAGCACCGGTAGATCCTTGGTCAGGGTGTCAAACTCTTTGAGGTCAAGATCCACACCAATTCGTCGCGCGATCGCTAGAAGATGAACCACTGCATTAGTCGAGCCGCCAACTGCACCGACAATCTTTATGGCATTTTCGAACGCCTTCTTGTTGAGAATCTTCGAGAGTGTGAGATCTTCTTCGACCATCTTCACAACCCGTCGTCCGACAAGTTGAGCAGTTGCATATCGTCGAGAATCCACTGCTGGGATTGCAGCGCTTCCGGGCAATTGCAGTCCAAGCGCTTCGGTGACTGATGCCATCGTCGATGCAGTGCCCATAGTCATGCAATGCCCTGCGCTGCGCGACATACA
>CAZPIJ010000013.1:7661-13562 GCA_964586805.1 uncultured Bifidobacterium sp.
GGGCGACCATCCATCACATCTGGTGCGAATCCTTGATTTCGCATCCATGAACGATGAATGAATCCATTGCGTCCCTCGGCACCAAACCATTCGCGACTTCGAAGTCCGGTGGGCTGAGTGCGATGATGTGCAGGCATAACCTTCTCCTCCTGGAGGCTCTGTGATGCAAAACTCGCTGCCAAACCTATCGGAATCAGGCCAAAACCCATAAGATTCCAAAAAAAATTCGAGTGAACGAATAGTTCGAGTAGTCAGGAGCTCTCCATGAAATTCGCCCGCCTTGGCGCAATTGGTAAGGAAAAACCCGTGGTCATGGTCTCAGAAACCGAGGCGGTCTTTGTTGACCACCTCATTTCGGATTGGAACCGTGCTGAGTTCGAGGCTGGAGCGCTTGCAAAAGTCGCCGCAGCCAAGCTCGATGCTCTCCCCCGAGTAAAGGTCGCCGATTATCGGATCGGTTCACCCGTAGCGCGCCCCACCAACATCATCTGTGTCGGTTTGAATTACGCCAAACATGCAGCCGAATCTGGAATGACCCCGCCCCCAGAACCTGTGGTCTTCAACAAAGCTGCTGATACTGCCATCGGACCGAATGACGACATCATCATTCCGCCAAATAGTGAGAAGACCGACTACGAGGTAGAACTTGCCATCGTCATCGGCAAGAAAGCTTCGTATATCTCGAATGTTGAACAAGCGCCTGAGTACATCGCGGGTTACACCATCAGCCAGGATGTCAGTGAGCGTCATTGGCAGATTGAACGCGCAGGTCAATGGACAAAGGGAAAGTCATTTCCCACCTTTAACCCATGCGGACCAGTTGTAGTCACCACCGATTCATTCGACCCACACAATGTTCGACTCTGGTGCACCGTCGATGGTGAGAAGCGACAGGATTCTTCGACCAGCGATTTGATCTTTGGTATCCATCACATCGTTTGGTACATCAGCCAATTCATGGAACTTCATCCTGGTGACATCATCAACACCGGTACCCCGGAGGGCGTTGGCATGGGATTCAAACCTGAGAAGTTTCTCCGAGCCGGTCAGACTGTTGTCACCGGTATCGAAGGAATCGGGCAATTCACCAACAAGGTGGTCGCGCACAAGTAGTTCTCCTAGACGAGGTTTATCGGACCTGGCCAGCAACAATCACATTCTCTAGTGGAGCACCTGATGCCAGGCGAGCCAGTTGTGCCTCTACAAGTCGTCGCGCCCGCGGTTCAAAAGCCGAAGTATTCCCACCCACATGCGGAGCGATCAGGAGCCCTGGAGCGCGCCATAACGGATGTTCTGAGGGCAATGGCTCTGGATCGGTGACATCAAGAGCAGCGGTGATTCGCCCCGAGTTCAATTGCGCCAATAATGCATCGGTATCCACGATGCCACCTCGCGCCACATTTACGAGTAACGCACCATCCTTGAGAAGAGCCAATCGCCGCGCATCAAACATCTTCCGAGACTCATCGTTGAGCGGCAATATCAAGATCACCACATCAAAAGTTGGCAAGTGTTGATCCAATTCTGAGATCTTGAGCGCGCCGTCAGTTCCCGAACGGGAAAATGGCACCACGGTGACATCGAAGCCCGAGAGATTTCTGGCGACAGTCTTGCCGATGGAGCCGTATCCGATCACCGCAATCTTCTTGTCATTGATGGATTGATACTTCTTATGAATCCATTTGCTCTGCTCTTGATTGCGCACAAAGTCAGGGATGCCTCGAAGTGAAGCGATTGTTAACCCCACCGCTAATTCGGCAGTGGATGCGTCATGAATGCCGCGCCCGTTACATAAAGTCATTCCCGAGCGGGTGAATTCGAGCGCATCTTCGTAACCAGCGTTAGGCATTTGGAGCACCTGGAGATTCGGCATCTTCTGAGTGAGCTCCAACGCCGCGCGACCGCCCATATACCTGGGAACATAAAAGGTAATTTGGTCCAACTCATTCTGTGCAGCCGTTGCAAGATCGCAATTTGCCGGAGATTTTCGCACGATGCTCTCAGGGACTAGGAGGTCATCCCATTGAGTCCAGACCATGTGTCGGATTGCGCTCATGAGTTCTTTGCTCGCTGAAATTTCTTGTTGATATCCAGTGGAATCTCGATAACTTCATTCTCAAGGGTGCCAATACCGGCAACGACAATGGTCACCACATCACCCTCGTTCATGATGAAATCCAACGGCGGGATGATTCCGGTTCCGGTAGAGAGAATCACACCATCAGGGAATGTTTGGCAGCGAAAGAGATACCCCACCAAATGTTCAAGAGATTTATTAAGTGAGCTCAGAGCGGTCTGCGCACTCCATACGACTTCCGAACCTCTGGTGATCTTTGCAGAGATGGTCATTTCATCGTGCTTGGGTGCAAGCCAACTTGGCGTGATTCGAGGCCCGAGCGCAGTCGACCCGAGGTAACTCTTTGCTTGTGGTAGATAGAGCGGGTTAGCGCCCTCAATCGAGCGCGAGGTGACATCGTTACAAATAGTGAAACCGATGATTTCTTCAAATGCGTTGATGACAATCGCTACCTCTGGTTCAGGCACAGTTGAGGAGCAATCGGCCCTTTTTCCAATGACATCACCATTGCCGACGGTGCGGCGGAAATTAGCTTTGAAAAATAGCTCTGGTCTATCGGCTTCATAGACCTTCTGGTAGACATCTGGAGTGCCGCTCTCCTCCTTTCGCGCATCGCGCGAACGCAAGTAAGTAACGCCTGCCCCCCACACTTCACTCTCGGGTGCTAATGGTGGTAACTCTCGCCCACTGATCTCAGAACCAAGAGGTTGATCGAGAATTGCTTTCAGTTGAGCTAATGGAATGGAAAGTGCCGATGTGAGCGTAGGAAGCTCCTTGATCGCGAAGTATTTCCCATCAATATATTGAGCAAGTGCGAACGGATTATGCGGGCTTTCGATGACAGCTAATTGCATCGGTACCACTCCCCCTTCATCCTCAACATGTCACTGACCAAAAGCTCTAGGCAGTGCTTGAAGTAGAACTCTTCACGATGGTGGCTCTTCCTGATTCCAACCGAGCAACTGGAACTCGGAAGGGTGAGCATGAGACATAATCCAATCCGACTGAATGGAAGAAGTGGATACTCCGTGGATCTCCGCCGTGCTCTCCGCAGACTCCCAACTTGAAGTCAGGTCGTAATGATCGAGCTGCCTCTGATGCCATCTTCACAAAGAGACCAACACCATCCTGATCGAGAGATTCGAAGGGATTGAACGGCAACAATTCAAGATCAAGGTATCGAGGCAAGAAGGTCGACTCGACATCATCTCGACTAAATGCCCAGGTGAGTTGCGTGAGATCGTTGGTGCCGAAAGAGAAGAAGTCCGCGTAATCACCCACGCGCTTTGCCGTGATAGCCGCTCGTGGAGTCTCGATCATCGTGCCAATCGGAATATCTAGGCTCTGTCCAGTGCTCGAGAGAGTATGAGCAATCTCCTCTTCGAGAGTCTCACGAAGGTGAAGGAGCTCTCGTTGTGTTGCAACTAAAGGAATCATGATCTCTGGCTTGGGATCGTGGCCCAGGCGTCGCACTTCGATCGCTGCATGCACCAATGCGCGCACCTGCATTTTGAAGAGCTCGGGAATCAGGATTCCTAACCGAACTCCACGGAGTCCCAACATGGGGTTTGCCTCGTGGAGCCGTTTAACGGCAGCAAAGATCGCTTGCTCACGAGGGGATACCTCAGAATTAAGCGCCTCGGCCCGAGACATCTCGCCGGTCATCTCAGCAAGATCGGGCAAGAATTCATGTAGAGGCGGATCGAGTAACCGTACCGTCACTGGCAAACCCGACATCGCCATCATGATGCCGACAAAATCACCTCGTTGAAGGGGTTCCATCTCCGCGATTACCCCTCGTTGCACCTCTTCGTTCTCTGCGAGAACTAGTCGCTCCACAAAAAGGCGTCGTTCACCCAAGAACATATGCTCTGTACGACAGAGCCCCACTCCCTCGGCGCCAAGAATTCGTGCTCGGACAGCATCTTCAGGAGTATCGGCATTAGCCCGCACACGGAGCGTTCGAATCTGATCTGCATACTGCAGCACCCGATCTACAGCTTTGACCACGGGAGTAGCTTGCTTTGAATCTGCAGCAAGGCGACCTTCGAGATAAGCAGTCACTGGTGAAGCAATCACCGGAACAACACCGGCATAGACCGCACCTGTGGAGCCATCAATCGAGATGGTCTCGCCCTCGTAGACAGTCAATCCACCAACAGTGAAAAGATGAGCTCGTTCATCAACAGAGATGCTCTCGGTGCCGCAGACTGCTGTCTTTCCCATCCCGCGGGCAACAACGGCGGCGTGTGATGTCTTGCCACCTCGACTGGTGAGAATTCCCTCGGCAGCAACCATGCCCACCAAATCATCAGGGCTGGTTTCGCGACGAACCAAGATGACCTTCTTCCCTGAACGGGCAAGATCAAATGCCCGCTTGGAATCGAATACGGCTTCACCGACTGCGGCTCCGGGTGAGGCGGGAATCCCGCGGGCAATCTCTTTGATTGCCCCCGAGAGATCAAATTGTGGGAACATCAATGAAACCAGTTGGTCGCCTGAGGTTCGCGAAAGCGCCTCATCCATGGTGATCTTGCCCTCGTCAACCATGTGGCAGGCGATACGGAATGCTGCTTCAGCGGTGCGCTTACCGACTCGGGTCTGCAAGATCCAGAGCTTGCCTCGTTCGACAGTGAATTCGATGTCACAGAGGTCGCGATAGTGCGACTCCAAGAGCTCCATCACTCTCTCTAACTCCTCGGAGACTTTCGGGTACTTCGCTTTCATCTCATCAAGTGACATGGTGTTTCGGATGCCGGCTACGACATCTTCTCCCTGAGCGCGCTCTAGGTAGTCGCCATAACTTCCATGTTCGCCAGTAGCCGGATCGCGCGTGAACGCAACGCCAGTTCCCGAGAGATCATCAAGATTGCCAAAGACCATAGATTGAATATTGACCGCTGTTCCAAGATCAGAGGGAATTCGCTCCCTGCGACGGTATAACCGTGCTCGCTCTGAGTTCCACGAGTGGAAAACTGCTTCGATTGAACTTAAGAGATGATCACGAGGATTAGTTGGAAATGGTTTCGAAGTAGTCACTTCAATGACTTTGATGAAAGCCTCGGCGAGCGTTTTTAGTCCATCGACATCTAACTCGGCAATCGAATTGACCTTTTTATTTTCAAGGATTCGATGCTCTACTTTATGAAACTCACTAGGTGGTACATCACAGACGATGCGACCGAACATGTCGACGAATCGTCGATATGAATCCCACGCGAATCGATCATTCCCACTTGCCTTGGCAATCCCCTCTGCAACTTCTGGTGTCATTCCAACATTGAGCACCGTCTCCATCATTCCTGGCATCGAGAATTTCGCACCAGAACGAACCGAAACCAACAACGGATTCTCAGGATCACCGAATTTCTTCCCTAAGGATTTTTCAAGCTCTGATAGGGCGCTATCTGCTTCATCAAGTAGCTGCTTGGACATTTGCGAACTCGCAAGGTACTCCCGGCACGCATGTGTAGTGATCGTAAATCCCGGCGGCACCGGCAGCCCCATCCGCACCATCTCGGCAAGGTTTGCACCCTTGCCTCCGAGGAGATCGGATTGGGTTCTATCGCCAAATGTGAATGGGTAGATCAGCGCCGTAGCCTGCGTTGCCATACCCGAAATCTACCCACCCTCAGGGGGTGCTCCGCGCCATCTCACTCCGAGGGTTCGGGGTTTTCCGTCATTAGAGGAAAAGTATTAGATTAGGAGTATGAGCTCACAAGGGTCCTCAGCACTCTCGGCACAGGATGGCGAATTCTCCGGTCTCACAGCCGTCGTCACCGGGGCAGCCTCAGGTATTGGCCTAGCCACCGCACGACTGCTCC
>CAZPIJ010000013.1:13662-15807 GCA_964586805.1 uncultured Bifidobacterium sp.
GCCGTCGTCACCGGGGCAGCCTCAGGTATTGGCCTAGCCACCGCACGACTGCTCCACAAAAAGGGGGCTCGCGTCATTGGTTTGGATCTCAACCAAGGGGAGTTATCCGAGTTTGCGACCTGGATCCATTGCGATGTGAGTTCCATCGAATCGGTCACCAAGGCTTTCGCAGAAATCGAGAAGGCATCTCACCAAGTGGACATTCTGATTAATAATGCAGCCATCGGTTCGACAGGAACGGTCGAAAACGAATCGGAAGAGAATTGGCAGAAGGTCTTTAACATCAATGTCTTCGGTGTCGCCCGAGTCTCAAAGTTGGCGATTCCGCTCCTGCGAAAATCCCAATCGCCCGCGATTGTGAATACCTGCTCGATTGCTGCGGTGGCGGGTATACCTAACCGCGCAATCTATGCAGCATCAAAGGGTGCCATCCGAACGCTCACCTTTTCGATGGCGTGCGATCTGCTGAAAGATCGAATCCGAGTCAACTGCGTCAACCCCGGCACGGCAGATACTCCCTGGGTGCAGAGATTGTTGGGACAGGCAGAAGATCCAGTTGCCGAGCGAGCTCGTTTAGAAGCCCGTCAACCATGGGGTCGATTAGTCTCCCCCGAAGAGGTAGCAAGTTCGATTGTCTATCTCGCCAGCCCACTTCAGGGCTCGACCACAGCCACAGAAATCTCGGTCGATGGCGGCATGCAGAATCTTCGGGTTCCCCGTTAGCCCTGCTAGAAAAGAGATTTAGGCAAGTCCGTATCTTTTGAGCATGCCTACGCCAATACTTGCTCGACGAACTCGCTCCCGACTTGTTGATTCAACCAATCCTTGGATGTGGCCGCCTGAAGGATAAAGCCCGGGCGCATTCCGCACTGTGAACTTGAGGAAGATCGGCGCTGCCACTCGCACCAAGTCTGGGACTTCGTAATGTCGAACTGCGCCACCGAAATCATCGGCAGCCTCAACATAGACATCCACTGGTATATCGACCTGAGCACGAATTGCTGCAATCTGCGCCAACGATAGGTCGGTTGTTAAGTTCAGTGTCGATGCGCCGAGATCTTCATAGAGAGCGGCAGTAGCGGGGTTGTTACATGGAAGCGCAACTGATGTCTTGAGCACGAAATCACTTGGTAAATCGCCTTTTCGTTTAGCTTCGCCAAGAACTTTAAGGAAACCGACATCTCCAACTAAAATCGAGCGAAGTCCAAGTGATGCACCGTGCAGTACATCTTCCATAGCAAATCGCAATTGATCGGCGCCACGAAGTGATGGATGCACCGTCGCGCTCGAGCTACCCACTGTGGCTCTACCGATATCCCATGAGGAGCGAGGGCCGACGAACAAACAGACCTCGGCGCCAACGCTTTTGCCGAGAGTGAGAAATTCGGTGATCTCTTCGTCGCGAAGCATCATGATGCCGCTACCTTGGCTGGCGCGATGGAAATCTAGCGAGTATTTCTTGGCCTCATCGATGACCGCTCGCATCGCAGCGGGGCCTTCGACGGAGGGAATTTCAACCTTCCATCGTGCGCCATCGCTAAATCTCTTCGCACTCTCAGGCAGACCATCGAGATCTTCGTGAACCACACCTTGTGCACCCAAAGCGGCAATCGCTCGCTTCATGGGACCGAGAGGATCCCTGGTGCTCTTCCACTCCTTATTCTCATTGGCCATTGAGCTCAAATCCCCCATCTCGTCAATTAAGCCCTAGCTCCGCGCTTTTGCTACAGCTGCTAAGAATGCTTTCACATTACCTGCAATTGCGTCCATTCCGCCCTTGATCAATGGCCCACCAACACCCACGATGTTGGCGCCGGCGGCAAACCACTCTCCCACTGAATCTGCAGATAAACCCCCTGTTGGACACCAGAAATTTCCGGGGAAAGGTTCGCGAAGGGCCTTGAGGTGAGTTGCCCCAAAAGTTGATGCAGGAAAGAGCTTCAAGATGTCGGCACCGAACTTCTTTGCGGCTGCAACTTCACTGGGAGTAGCAACGCCAGGCAGCGAGAGTAGTCCGGCTCGTTTACTCTCCCCGATGACCTCTTCATCGGTATTCGGTGAGACAATAAATCGCGCTCCTGCATCTTTTGCGCGCTGCACATCGTGCGCATGGAGAACCGTTCCTACACCTACAAGCACACCAGG
>CAZPIJ010000013.1:15907-23139 GCA_964586805.1 uncultured Bifidobacterium sp.
GAGGCAGTCCGGCCCAATCTCCAAATTGACTTGCCACCCGTGCTCCAGAAATCGTTCCTTGAGCGATAGCGTCGGCGATGCTCAATCCACCCAACAATCCAGAGATGACACCACTGGTAAATGCATCGCCCGATCCAACTGGATCGATTGCTTTCACTTTTGGGGGGCGCACCGAAACGATTTGCCCATCACCGAAGTAGCTCAACTGTTCAGCGCCCTTGGTCATGATTACCAACCGATTGTTTCGAGAAGCAGCGATTTCAAGCGCTGCGCTAGGGTCGCTCGTTCCAAAAACTGCACAGTATTCATCTTCGCCGCCTATGAGCAGATCGACATCTCGAGCGAGTGGTTCAAGTACCTTTCGTGCTTGCGTCTCGCTCCATAGTTTTCGACGAATATTTAAGTCGAAGCTCTTCTTGATGCCATACTTTCGTGCCAAATCGAGCCCAGCCGCAGCGGTAGCTGCGCCGCTACTAGATATCGCACATGTGATTCCGGTGGTGTGGAGCCATCGTGAACTCCGAATCACTTCGGTATCCAGATCCTCGGGAGTCATGAGTGAAGCAGCAGCACCTTTCCGTAAGTAGCTTGCTTCCACAGGAGCGCTCGTACCGGGATTCCGCACCATCGCGCTACTAAAACTTTCCACACGCTTGACACCAGAAATGTCGACACCTTCACTGGCAAAATCAGAGAGCACTGCGCTACCGAGTTCATCGTGGCCCATCAGGGTAAAAAAATGCGCCTTGAGTCCTTGTCGACTCACACCGACTGCGACATTGCCTTCGGCGCCTGCAGTACTTCGTGTGTAAGTGCGGGCAGTGAGCACTGAATCGGTATCGCTGGCCAGAAACAAGGCCATTGCCTCACCGAATGTGTAGAGATCAGCCATTCTTGGAGTGGGCGGTGAACGAGAAGGTATTCGTCACCTTTCCGCGAACACCTGGCTCTGCGATGAAGGTCATGCCCGCCTCAGGAGACTCGCCAGCCTCACTATCCTCACGAGCGCTTGTGATGATGAGCTTGTCAAGGTTCTCTCCTGCAAATGCAGCAGAAGTGATTCGTCGCGCTGGTAGATCTATTTTTTCCAACAACGCACCGCTCTTGCCATCGAAGCATCGGATAGCTGAGCCCTCCCAGAACGCGACCCATAAGTTGTCGTTAGCATCCATGCACATTCCATCGGGCATTCCAAAGTCATCAGGGAAAGTGATGAAGGTTCTGCGGTTCTTGATGTCGTGCTCTTCAACATCGAATTTATCAACGCGACGAAGTGGTGTATCGATGTAAAACATCGATTTTTGATCGACAGTCCAATCCATTCCGTTGCTGATGGTGACATCTCCGAAGAGACGGCGGATATGTTTTCCGCCCCCGAGTAATTGATAAAGCGCACCTGCATTCATCTCAAATTCGTAGGTCATGGAGCCTAGAAATAGATCTCCCCATGGTGCGACCTTCGCATCGTTCCATCGAAGGTTCTTTTGTGGGCGATACCCATCAGCCTCGTCACGACCGGGCACCTTCCGAAAATTTCCTGAGGTGTCTCTCACATGCGGGCCATGTTGCGTTCCCAGGAGTTCGCCGCCCTCAGCCAAGGGAATGACAAATCCAACATCCTCGGGGGTTGCGTACTCACCAGTCTGACCAGTGACAAGATCGCGCCAGCGAACTGCTTTCCCGTAAATGTCCACCCACATCACATGGTTGTTCTTCGCACCTGAAGAGGTGGGACCTTCGCCAAGGACATTTCGGCGTGAATCGAAAACTTCTGCCTTAAGAGCCATGATTGCAAACCTCTCATTATTCGCTGAGCACCCAGTAGCCTAGGGCTACTTTAGAGGAGGGGAAAATGGCAGAACAGGCGCTGGCTAAGGCATTAACGGCCCTTCTGGGAGCCGATCGAGTCTTTGCCGACCCGGCAGCGCGCCAGGCGTACAGCCGAGATGCCACCCCGCTCTTTCACGGCCTTCCTGAAGTAGTCGTCGCACCCCACTCAACCGCTGAAGTCGCTGAGCTAGTGCGCTTTGCGCGCTCGACGAAGACCCCAATTATTGCTCGGGGAGCTGGAAGTAATTTATGCGCCGCGACAGTGCCCCTTAACGGCGGCATTGTCTTGAGCATGATGCAAATGAAGAAGATTCTCGAAATCTCTCGTAATGAGCTTCTTGCAGTTGTCCAACCTGGCGTATCAACTCAACAACTCGACGAAGCGAGCGCTAAAGAAGGGTTGATGTATGTGCCAGACCCAGGATCCAAGACAGTCTCGACGATAGGAGGCAATGTCGCAACGAGCGCTGGCGGATTACGCGGATTGAAATACGGTACAACAAAGAACTACATCCTTGGTTTAGAAGCAGTTCTAGGAACAGGAGAAGTGATTCGCACCGGCGGAAGACTAGTCAAAGATGTCGCAGGTTATGACATCACCCGGTTGCTCATTGGAAGCGAAGGAACTCTTGCAATCTTCACCGAGATAACAACAGTACTTAGCCCAAGACCCAAATCTTCACAATATGGAGTGGCCTACTTCCAGACCCTTGCCGATGCTTCGAAAGCGGTCGATGCAATTGTCGGCATGGGAATCCTGCCGGCTACCCTCGAATTTCTCGATAACACTTGTATCAAGGCAGTTGAAGATTTTGCAGCACTTGGACTTGATACTCAAGCCGGTGCCCTGCTGCTCTTTGGTGACGATGGCAATTCAGAAAGCGTAGAGAAGACAGTGCATGCGATGGCCGACATTGCATCGAGCGCCTCTGGCAATCGCGCAGTCACACTCGCTCCTGATGTGGCATCTGCTGAAGCTTTGCTCTATGCCCGACGATGTTCCTTGCCAGCACTTGCCCGATTGGGCTCGATGTCGATTCTTGAGGATATATCTGTGCCGCGCCCACAAATGAGCAGAGCTGCCGAAGAGATTGAGGCAATCGGTGCGCGCCACTCGCTGCTGATTGGCACTTTTGGCCATGCCGGTGATGGAAATCTGCACCCCACGATCGTGATTGATAAAGATGATGCTGATCAGGTAGCACGAGCCGAGAGATCACTCTCGGATATCTTCACACTTGCACTCGACCTTGGTGGCACCATCACCGGAGAGCATGGTGTGGGTAGCGCAAAACTTCCGTACTTGCGGCAACGACTTGGAGATGTCTCACTGGCCCTACATCGAAAGATCAAATCTGTCTTCGACCCTGATCAGATCCTCAACCCTGGCAGGCTTGGGTCATGAGAGAGAAATTCACGCAATCAAAGTTAGATCGATGCATCTCATGTGGCTATTGCCTCCCGGCATGCCCGACTTATCAATTGACCGGCGAGGAACAATCTTCCCCGCGTGGTCGAATCACTCTCATGCGCGCCCTTCAAGATGGTCAGCTGCCATTTTCGGATGAAGGCGCTCAAGAACAAGCCTCTTTCTGTCTTGGTTGCCGGGCATGTGAACCGGTATGTCCGGCTGGTGTGGAATATGGCGTGCTCCTTGAAGAGTGGCGCGATATCACCTGGCAAGGAGCGAAGCGTCCGTGGATTATCAAGGCGCTCTTTCAGATGGTGAGTGCACCATGGCGGGTTCGGATAATCACTCTTGCTGCACCTCGCGCTCGCAATCGCCGCACGCACAGCGATCTCCATCTGGCACTTGGTTGCTTTGAGCGAAGGCTCTTTCCAAAGGTAAGCCGGGTAGTTGCTCGATTAGCCCCAGAGGTAAACATCGATTCTTCTCAAGGTTGCTGCGGGGCGCTCCATGCTCATAATGGGGACCTCGAAGGAGGCAAGGCGCTGGCAAGCAAGTTAGGCCAGGCGCTCCCCGGAACAATCCTTTCGACCGCAGGCGGATGCGCAGCTCATCTCTCAGCAGTCTTAGGGCCAGAGCGAGTTCGCGAATTTTCGCAATGGTGGCAAGGAACTCTCCAGCCAATAATTCGAAATGGCAGGCCCGTAAGGATTGGTTTCCAAGACTCATGCCATCTTCGAAATGGCATGGGAGTCTTTAAGGAGCCGCGAAAAATTCTTGCTCAACTAGGTGAGTACATCGAAGTTCCTAATTCTCAAGGATGCTGTGGCGCTGCCGGCAGCTATTCACTCATCAGATCGAAAGATAGCAAACGAGTCTTGGCTCCTAAAGTTGAAGCTATTCGTGCGCTTGATTTGGATTATCTGGTCACTGTTAATCCCGGATGTACTCGCCAACTAAAAAGTGCCATGCGGAAAGCGCGACTAAAGACCAAAGTGGTCCACATCGCAGAATTGATTGCGCTTGCACCATGAGCGAGATATTCGCTCAAGCTACGCTAGAAAAACTCCTTGGCAAGAGGAGATTCACCACTGAGTTGCTCTCCGGTGGTGTCTCCTGCGACACGGCAAAGGTCACCTGGCCACCCGATGGTGGCGCTGTCGTCAAAAGGGCCCTTGCGCAGTTGCGAGTGCCTGGTCGGTGGGAGGCAGATGTCGATAGAATTCTTGCCGAAGCCGACGCAATCGAGTTATTTAGCAGAATAACCCCGATGAATGTGCCTGCGATGTTGGCACGCAATGACGAAGAGCTTGCAATCGCCATCGAATTGGCCGCAGCAGATATGCAGGATTGGCGATTTTCGATGTTGTCGGGAATGGTGGAACCTGGAGTTGGCTCCACGCTCGGCGGAATCTTGGCACAGTGGCATACCAAGACACGCGAAATGAGTGCAACCGAGTTGCCCAAGCGAATCATCAATGGAAAGAAGCGGCTTTACGATTTACGCGCTGGCGCATTCTATGGCGGGATGGCGCAAACCTGGCCCGAGTACGGTTCGTTGATTCATGAACTCTCAGATGAGTTGATGGAGTCGCGAGAGTGCGTTGTGCATGGCGACTTCAGTCCAAAGAACATTCTGCACGGCCCAAGTGGAACTTGGGTTCTTGATTTTGAGGTCACACATCAAGGAGCCCCAGTATTTGATTTGGCATATATGAGTGCACACCTAAATCTCAAGGCGATCGCACTCCACGCTCAGCGAGATCTGGTATCCCAGACGCTAGCGAATTTCCTCAACGCATATCAGCGCCATGGCGGGATGATCCCCAAGAACCTACCCATGCATGCTGGAGTGATAACAGCTGTTCGAGTTGCTGGGATCTCGCAGGTCAATTATCTCGATGAGTCGGGCAAGGCCAGCGCACGCAGTCGTTCGCGCCAGCTGCTTGAGGGTGCCTCAGTACTTATCCCTTGAGTGCGCCGCTGAGTAATCCGCGAAGGAAGTAGCGACCCAAGAAGATATAGACGATCAGCGTCGGCAACGAGACAATCAATGAAGCCGTCATATTCAAGCCATAAAAGACCTGATTGCTTGATCCGGTAATGAAGTTAAGAGTGGTGGTCGCTACTGCAAGTTTTGGCGATCCACCAGTGAGGAAGATGGCAAAGAGGAAGTCATTCCAGGCGGAGGTGAATTGCCAGATGAGCACGACCACGAACGCTGGTAATGAGAGCGGCAAGATGATGGAGAGATAGATGCGAATTCGCGAGGCCTTATCTACCAACCCAGCCTCAATGAGTTCATCAGGAATGCTCGCATAATAATTTCGGAAGATGAGGGTACAAATCGGGATTCCATAAATCACATGCGCCATCACCAGCACATAGATCGATTTATTTATACCCATGTTCGTGACTAGTTGTACTAATGGGATCATGACTGCCTGATATGGAATGAACATTCCGAAGAGGAAGAGCGTGAAGACCACATTGGAGCCGGGGAATTTCCACTTGGCAAAGATGTACCCATTAATTGAGCCGATGATCGCTGAGATAATCGATGACTGAACGACGAAAAAGAGCGTGCGCGTCATAGATTCGCCAAGGCTGAAGGCTGAGAAATACTCGCCGCCGCTCCACGAGACAGGCCACGCGGAGAAGTCCAGGCTCTTCGGTAGGTCAAAGGCATTTACAAGATAGACATCCTTGATGCCTTTCAACGAATTGACTACAAGAACATAGATAGGCATGACAATCAAGAACCAGATGAAGATCAGCGATGCATAGCGGAAGATCAACCAGAACTGCTCTTTGCCCGATCGCTTTCGCTTATTTGCCATCGGGGCAACCTTCTTCTCAAGTAGATCGGCGCTCATCGATTCTCATTCTCCTGTTTGATCACCCAACGAAGGTAGGGGATGATGATTAGTGCGATTAGCAAGAGGAGTACTACGGCAATTGCGGTTCCCTTGGCATAGTTCCTCTGGTCGAAGGTGGATTCCCACATATAAACGGCAACCACTTGCGTTACATAAGACTTGCCATTGATACCGATGATGAGATCGAAGACTTTCATCGACACATGGCCCAAAATGATTAATACGGTGAAGAGCGTTGGCGTGAGTTGTGGGAAGAGTACGAATCGATAGATCTTCGCCTCGGAGGCGCCATCAACTCGTGCTGCTTCGCGCAGGTCATCGGGAATTCCACGGAAGCCGGCGAGAAAGAGGGCAAGGACATAGCCAGCCATCTGCCAGATTGCCGGAAGGGCGAGAGCGTAAGCGGCACCGTTCTCGGAGAGGTACCAAGAGTTTTGCAAGAATCCCAAGCCCACTTGTTGCAAAAGGAGGTTGAGACCTCCAGCATCGGCATCAACATTCGAATTGAGGAGCCAATTCCATACAGTTCCCATCGCGATAAATGAAATCGCGAGTGGGTAGAGATAAAAGGAGCGGAAGAAACCTTCGCCCTTAATCCCCTTTTCCAACAAGAGCGCCATGATGAAGCCGGCAATTGTGGTTCCCACAATAAAGACAAAGGTGAACTTGATGAGATTCTCAAAAGCATGAGTGAACCGAGTATCAGAGAGCAAATTGGTGTAATTCTGTAAGCCCACAAATTTTGGCTCTTTGACTGACGCGCTAATTCGATCGGTCATCGAGATACGAACGGTCCAGGCGATCATTCCGTAGACGAAGATTGCCACTGCGGCTATCGACGGCAGCACAAGCAGGAATCCACCTATCCAAGTGGAGACTCGCTTACTCGACTGAAGCGCCATTACCTACAACCGACTCGCTTTCCCTTTCACATGAAACTGGTGGGCAGTTTCCTGCCCACCAGAATCGTAACGAACTTTGCTAAGACTTAAACCTTTCGGCTTAGGCCTTGCCTGCTTCGTATGCAGCGGCAAGATCTGCAGCGAGGCCGGCGTTATCCTTTGCGCCACCGCTGAAGTACTTACCAACTGCTGCGTTGTAAGCAGCCATCAAAG
>CAZPIJ010000014.1:0-13866 GCA_964586805.1 uncultured Bifidobacterium sp.
GCGCAGTGATTCTTGCCGATAGCGCGCTCCTTGATCGGATGCCCAGTCAGATGGGAGCCTCTGGATATCCAATGTCGCAATGGGATAAAGATGATGTCGAGAGCGTTGGTCTGCTCAAGTTAGACATCCTTGGTGTGCGGATGCAATCAGCGATGGCTCATGCGCTCAAAGAGATCAACCGAGTCGACAAGAGGCAGGTTGCACTCGATGAAGTACCACTTGATGATGGCAAGACCTTCACCTTGATCCGCTCCACGAAGACTCTAGGCATCTTCCAGATCGAAAGTCCGGGGCAGCGAGAACTCATCGGCAAGTTTGCCCCCGAACTCTTCAACGACCTGATTATTGATATCTCTCTTTTCCGTCCTGGGCCAGTGAAAAGCGACATGATCACACCATTTCTTCGAGCGCGACAAGGGTGGAGCGCACCTCGCTTGATTCATCCCTCGCTCTACGAGATCCTCGCCGAGACCGAAGGTGTAGTCGTCTTCCATGAGCAAGTCATTCGGATCATTGCAACTATTGCTGGTATCTCACTTGCGCAGGCCGAGTCATATCGCCGCATCCTTAATGATCCAGAGCAGAGCATCGAGTTTTATCCCTGGTTTATCGATCGTGGGCGCGATCGGGGATATCCAATAGAGGTGGTCGAAGAGGTCAACGATGTTTTACGCGCTTTTGCTTCTTTTGGTTTCTGTAAGGCGCATGCCGCAGCCTTTGCATTGCCCACTTATCAATCAGCATGGCTCAAGACTCACTACCCAGCACATTTCATCGCTGGCTTACTCACGCACGATCCCGGCATGTACCCAAAGAGACTTCTCCTGGATGAGGCGCGACAGTTGGGGGTGGGGCTATTACCGCTTGATATCAACAAGTCAGGGGGTGAGTATCTCGTTGAAAAACACGAGAGAGCAGAGGGGGCCACCGATGGTTATGGCATCCGGTTGGCGCTCTCTGATATCTCTGGCATCAACGAGAATGAGATAGCCGAGATCATCGCAGGGCGACCATTTCTCGATTGCGCAGATTTTGTCTACCGCGCTCGAGTCTCAAGGCCAACAGTCGAGAACTTGATCCTTCTTGGTGCATTCGATCAACTCCACCCTCAGATCAATAGACGCGAACTCTTACTGCACTACGCCGAGTTGGATCGGTGGAATGGTCCTTCATCAGAGCAGATGGCTCTGGCATTTGGTGGCCAGAGTAGTTCGGTTATCTCCAGTGGATTGCCAGCGCTCACTGAGGGTGAGAAGGTTCGAAATGAACTCTCGCTTCTGGGTCTTGATGTCAGCCATCATCTCATCGCCTTCTATCATCACTTCTTAAGCGCGCTAAAAGTGGTCCGCGCTGCCGACCTACTGTCGCATCGCTCCCGTACGCCACTTCTTCTTGCTGGCGTCAAGGTCGCACTCCAAAGTCCACCGGTCCGATCTGGGCGGCGGGTCATATTCATTACTCTCGACGACGGCACCGGATGTAGTGATGCGACTTTCTTCGAAGATACCCAACTACATTCAGGTCGCACTCTTTATCACTCCAAATTACTCATAGTCCATGGCACTTTACGGCGAACTGGTCCGCGCGGAGTCTCGATCCTGGCCAATTGCGCCTGGGACCTGGGGGAGTTATACGCGCTCTGGCGCGAAAGCGGGGATATCACAGTTGTCAGGGAGCAGATGGATATCCTTATTAATAGAGAAAAGAGCGCCAGTGCCTGAAGAACGAGCCAGTAAACCCAGCAACATTCTCCATGTCGACATGGATGCATTCTTCGCCTCTGTCGAAGAGGCCGATGATCCCACGCTCAAGGGCAAGGCGGTCGTCGTTGGTGCTGGCCCCCGAGCGGTAGTCACTTCGGCAAATTACATCGCTCGCAGTTCTGGGATTCGTGCAGCAATGCCGGTTGCTCAAGCGCGCAGGCTTGCCCCTCATGCGATTTTTCTGCCAAACCGTCATGATCGATATGGAGAAGTCTCGAGAGAGGTGATGTCCATCTTTAGCGATTTCTCACCACGAGTGGAACCACTCTCACTAGATGAGGCATTTCTTGATGTCTCAGGTGCAACGCGATTGATCGGAAGCGCCCGCGAAATAGCTATTCAGATTCGCAAAAGAATCGAGGAAGAATTAAAGATCACCTGTTCAGTTGGCATCTCCACTACCAAATTGATCGCAAAACTTGCCTCCGGTCGATGTAAACCAAATGGCATGCTCGAGATTCCCGAAGAGAGAGTGTTGGAATTCTTGCATCCACTTCCTGTTCGAGAGCTCTGGGGCGTTGGTCCCAAGAGCGCCGAAGTTCTCACTCGACTTGGATTGCAGAGCATTGGCGATATCGCCCGAACCCCTCGGGCCACACTCATCCGCGCCCTTGGAGCAAGTCAAGGTGAGAGCCTCTACGAATTGGCGTGGGGTCGGGATTTTCGGGCTGTCGAAGAGAATGTCGCCGAGCAGAGCATTGGGGCCGAAGAGACATTCGCGCGCGACATTGATGAGAGTGAAGAATTATTGGCAGAACTTCTTCGTGTGACAGAACGCGCCTCTCGACGGTTGCGCGAACAATCTCTTGCCACACGGACGATCTCTATAAAGATTCGCTTTAGTGATTTCACCACTATCACTCGCTCGAAAACTCTCGATCTGCCAACCACCAGCACTCAGGAGATCTACGAGCAGGTCCGTCGACTCTTCCTTGCGTTGGGCTTGGTTCGAGCTCGAGTACGGTTGGTAGGCGTTCGCTTAGAGAAGCTTGAGAGTTCCGATGCCTTAGTCGAGCAACTCACATTGGGCTCTCGCGAACAGGGGTGGCGTCAGGTGGATCAGGCCGCAGACCGAGCTCGTCGCCGCTTTGGCGGCGGGGCGCTCAAGCCAGCCCGGCTCATCGACCAGGGCGAGCCCTAACCACTACTCTGGGCTAAGATTTTTCGTACTCACCGGAAGCGAAAGGAGCGCCTGAAGAGGATGCCACTATCTGAACACGAAGAGCGACTCCTTGCTCAAATGGAGGCTGCGCTCTCGCAAGAGGACCCGAAATTAGTCTCGGCGCTTTCGCAGAAGAAGGTCAAGCGCTCACCCATCCTGAGCCTTGCTCTCATTGCTACGGGATTCATCACCCTCTTTGTCGGGCTGGTCTCACAGGTGGTCATTGCAGGCGTGGCAGGCTTCATCATCGCACTAGCCGGTGTCTATCGCTTGATCACAACTTCGCGCTCTGTAGGAATGGGTGCAATGAAAACCCCAAAGCAAAAGCGTCGTTCTCGCTTTAACAGCATGCTTGAGGAGCGCTGGGAGCGCCGTCAGTTTGGCGACGACCAGCAATAAGCTCCGCGAATATCTCCACCCGCGCGGATTGCTTGGAAATAAATATTCCTCCGGCAGAGTCTTGGTTGATGCCGGTTCACAGAACTTTCCCGGTGCAGCAGTACTCGCCGTTGGTGGCGCTCGCCGTGGCGGCGCCGGTTACATCAACTATCGCAATCGTGCAGAGCTCCCAACGCATTTAGTACTCCATGCATATCCTGATGTGGTGCCACTGGTCGAAGTGGATCCCGCGCTCTTTGATGCGATTCTGGTGGGCCCGGGCTCACCTGAAATTTCCGAGCTACCCGAAACTCAGAGAGTAATCGTCGATGGCGGCGCTCTAGCCTTGGTCACCGACCCAGCGCCAGCGCGGCAGGTGCGAATTCTCACCCCACACGAGGGAGAACTACGGCGGATGGGCTTTGATCCCAGCGATCGCGAGGCTGCCGCAATTAAGGCAGCAAATCAGAGTCGCTCCGTCGTCTTGCTCAAAGGATTCCGCTCAGTCGTAGCAACTGCCCATGGGATCCATTACATCGATGAGATCGGCGGAACTGAACTCTCGACCGCAGGTACTGGTGATGTGCTGGCAGGCTTACTCGCATCAATGATTGCAGCGCATCGCCCGGATTCCCTAGAACTCGCAGCGAAGATCACCGCACGCGCTGTGGAGATTTGTTCAAAGGCTGCGCGGGCTGCTTGTAATAATCGATTCCCGCTCGTAGCAACCGATCTTGTAGAAGAGATTCCTAGGCAGTTGGCCCAGGGAGAAACTTCCCTCTGAAAAAAGTCAGCGGCCGGGTGATGCCATCGGTAAACGAAAGCACCTCACCCACGATGATCACATGGTCGCCAGCTTCATGGCGAGCGACAGTTCGTGCAGTGAAATAGGTTTTTGCGCTAGCTAGCGCTAATGCTGGGTGTTCTTCTGATGGCGCGATTACATCCACTCCGGCAAATCTGTCGCCGCCATGAGCGGTGAACTTATGGACCAGATGTTCTTGTTCGGCATCGACGAAGTTGACTGACCATTCGCTCGCCTCTTTCCAGAGAGGGAACGAGGCAATCTTCTTATCTACACACCATGAGACCAAAACGGGATCAAGTGAAACTGAGGTTAGCGAGTTACAGACAATGCCCACCCGTTTGCCGACTACCTCACTGGTCACGATGGCAATGCCGGTAATCCAGCCGCTCATCAGTGAGCGGAAGGAACTGGGATTGATCTCTTGGTGGGCCATCGCACCAACGGTACGGCCTTTCTCCTTCGAAGAGCCAATGGGCCCCTGTGCCCACTGCTCTGCCAGCAGCGAATGTCGGATAAATCTCGAGTGGAGCCCAGGGGGGTTCAAGGGGGAGCCCAGGGGGGAAGGGTGGTTGACTGTGGGGTTAAGTGGAGTAAAGTGGGGGATAACAACCTTGGGGAAGGGGGTGGAGTACGCCATGTTTCTGGGTACTTACCAGCCCCGCCTCGATGAAAAAGGGCGGCTGATTCTGCCGGCTCGTTTCCGTGATGATCTCGCCGCTGGATTGGTGATCACCAAAGGGCAAGAGCGCTGTTTATATGTATGGCCTGCTCAGGAATTTGCCACCCTCACCGAATCGATGCGCCAAGCACCGGTAACTGCGAAATCTGCTCGTGACTACATGCGCGTGATGTTTGCCGGCGCACACGACGAGATTCCCGATAAGCAAGGTCGCGTAACTATCCCAGGATCACTTCGCACTTACGCGGGGTTGGAAAAAGAGTGCGTCGTTATCGGCGCAAATACCCGAGTGGAAATTTGGGATCTTCATGCGTGGGAGAGCTATCTCGCAGATCGCGAGAAGAGTTTTGCCGATGTTTCCGAGGAGGTATTCCCTGGATTTTTTTAATCCCTGATTTTCGGTCACTGCCGCACCGAGTATCGACGCCCCTTCCCCGGCGCCGATCGATCCGTCCGGCGGCGGTGTCCAAAGGTCAGGGGCGAGAGGAAGAGAAGTCGCTGGAAAACCAGAGAGAACCAGAACTAGCCAGAGAGGGGAAGGTGAAGAAAGTCAGATGAGAAGTGAACATGTACCGGTAGCACTAGAGCGGACCATCGAGCTGCTTTCACCTGCACTGGTCGGTAGCTCCCCACTTCTCATTGATGCCACATTGGGTCTGGGTGGACATACTGAAGAGTTACTCAAGAAATTTCCTACTTTGCATGTGATGGGAATCGATCGCGACAAGAGCGCACTCGAAAAAGCCGCCCAGCGCCTTAACCACTTTGGTGACCGGGTGAAATTGGTACATGCTCTTTACGACCAAATAGCAGAGGTCGCAAGAGAGAGCGGCATCACAAGCGTCGAGGCAATCCTCTTTGATCTTGGCGTCTCTTCTATGCAACTTGATAATGCTGAACGCGGCTTTGCTTACTCACATGAGGCTCCGCTTGATATGCGAATGGATCAATCCCGCGGCGTAAGCGCACGAGATGTTGTGAACAATTATTCACACGAGGAGCTCACCCGAATCATCCGCGTCTATGGCGAAGAGAGGTTTGCCAGTCGGATTGCCGCCAGGATTATTGATGCCCGAGCTCTTGCGCCGCTTGATTCGACTGTGGCACTTGCAGAAATCGTCAAGGAGAGTATCCCGGCAGCAACTCGACGAGTAGGAGGCAACCCAGCTAAGCGAACTTTCCAAGCACTTCGCATTTATGTGAATAACGAATTGGAAGTTCTCGAGCGGGCCATTCCGGCTGCTTTGGATTTGCTTGCCATAAACGGGCGCATGGTTGTGCTCTCCTATCACTCTCTAGAAGATCGAATAGTCAAGAGCGCTTTTGCAGCTGTTAGTAGTACGCATGTCCCACATGGACTACCCATGGAACCTAAACCTGCCAGATTCCAATTACTCACTCGCGCAAGTGAGAGTGCAACCGAAGAAGAGATTGCAGCAAATCCTCGATCTCAGTCGGTCCGTATCCGCGCCATCGAACGAAAGGCTGCATGATGGCAGTCGCAGCGCGAAAATCCACCCTTACCAAGGGATTACTCTCTCGCCCCTCGATGCCTGCCATGCCAAGTGCACGAACTCCCGAACCAATTCTTCGTATTGTTCAAGAATTACGAGTCAGTGAGGGTAAATCTGTCACCACGACTGCATTTGTCACTCTAGTTTTTGGTGCTTTAATTACTTCGATTCTGATGGTGATGGCGCTCAATATGGCGCTCAATCAAGATTCGATCAAATTACATCGATTAAAGGCGCAAGCTCAAGTGATTGCAGATCAAGAGGAGGCGATCACAGCACAAGTAGCTCGCTTCTCATCGCCACATATGTTGGCAAAACGCGCACGAGTCTTGGGTATGGTGCCAAGTGGTGTGCCTGAGTTCCTTGACCTTCGCCCTAAGGCACCTGTCGAAGTCGCGGTTGAGCCATGAGTCCGTTGCGCCTTGCTCAAGGTCGGTTGCGAGTCACTCTTTTCCTGATCGCACTCCTATTCGCCACATTCTTCCTCCGATTGATTGATGTACAGGCGGTGAATGCGAAGGCTTACGCTGATCGGGCTACTCGAGAGTTGACCAGAACCGCACAATTGCCTGCGCCTCGAGGAGAGATCACTGATCGGAATGGGAATGTGCTTGCTCGAAGCATCGAAGCCATCGACCTAGTAGTCGATCAGACTCTTGTTAATCGACCAGCGAGGGCCGCTGAAATTCTCGCGCCCATCATTGGGAAAAGTGTTTCCTCCGTAAAGGCACGGCTTGTTGGCGAGAGAAGGTTTGTTTATGTCGCTCGAGACATTACCCCCGCTCAATGGGTCAGCATAAAATCAGCAATTGCAACTGAGAATGCAAATGGGAAGTTCTCTGAGCGAATCGGAGGTTTCTTTAGCGAACGCGGATTCAAGAGAGACTATCCTGAGAAATACCTGGCGGCATCTCTTCTAGGTTTCGTCAATTCTTCTGGTGTCGGCGGTGGTGGTATGGAAGCTGCGCTAAATCACATCTTGGCTGGAAAAGATGGCACTTTCACCTATGAGAACGGTGGTGGACCATCGATTCCATCCTCTCGTCAGACGCTGATTCCACCTCAACCAGGAACTTCCGTTCGATTAACTATCGATCGAGATCTTCAATGGGCAGCAGAGGATGCGATCACGCAATTGGCTAAACAGACGAAAGCAACGAGCGTAAGCGCAGTTATTATGGATCCACAGACTGGAGAGATACTCGCGTTAGCAACGGCGCCAGGTTTTGATCCAAACAATTTCTCACATACAAAGGCATCACTTTTGAAAGTGCCGTCAGTACAAGATGTGTATGAGCCAGGATCGACCGGCAAGGTAATGACAATGGCGGCTGCGCTCGAAGAGAAAGTAGTGACACCAACTACGGTATTTACGACTCCAGATAAGATTCGTCGCGCCGGTAAAACTTTCAATGATCACGATAAACACGAAGTATGGAAACTCACGGCAACTGGAATCCTCGCTAAATCCAGCAATGTGGGAACAATTAAGATTGCTGAACGAATGAGCGAATCCACGCTCTACAACTATCTACGGAAGTTTGGTATTGGCGAACGAGTGAAACTGGGATTGCCCGCAGAGCCTGCTGGGATTTTGAATCCAGTGGAGAAATGGTCCCAATCGACATTTCCTACAGTGGCATTTGGTCAGAGCTACTCAGTAACGACCATCCAAGCAACGAGTGTATTCGCGACGATTGCTAACCAAGGGGTTCGTGTCACACCTTCGTTGGTCGCCGGAACGAGCGATGCTTCTGGCCACTACACAGCATCGGTTCGCCCGGAGAGCCGTAAAGTGATCTCGCAAGATGTCGCAAAGCAACTGAGCGCGATGATGGAGAGTGTCACCCAAGAGGGTGGAACTGCTGTTCGAGCCGCCATTCCGGGCTACCGAGTCGCAGGTAAAACTGGAACAGCCCAGCGTTACGATGAGAAATGCGCGTGCTATCGAGGATTTACCTCTTCATTCATTGGATTCGCACCTGCGGATGCTCCCAGATTCGCGATGAGCGTCACGGTTCAGAACCCCGTCGGAATTCACTGGGGGGGCTACCTGGGTGGGCCAGTCTTCAAGTCGGTGATCTCCTACGCATTGAAGAATTACCGCGTGCCTCCGACGGGAGTGGAATTGGATGCATATCCGCTCGACAAGAAAGGTCTCGACAAAGCGCGCAAGTTGCAGAACAAAGATAAAATTAACGCTGCAGCAGCAGAATCAAGATAGAGGGTGATTATGCGAAGCCTTCTCCAGTATGAATATTCACGCTCACTTCATCAAATCGCAGATTTCCTCGAGATCGCGCATGCCTCTCATGATCAATTAATCAAAGGATTGACTCTAAATTCTAAATCTATTCACAACGGAGATCTATTTATCGCACTTCAAGGCGCTCAATCGCACGGTATACATTTTGTGGACGAGGCAATCAAATCCGGAGCAAGCGCGGTGCTTACCGATAATGCGGGATACGAATACTTGCAAGGCTCCATGCATAAGATGGATTCAGGATTGCCGATTCTCACCTCCCGAAACTTGCGCACCGCCCTTGGCCCGTTATCAGCATGGTTTTACGGTGCTCCCTCGCACGATCTACGACTCTATGGAGTCACGGGAACAAATGGAAAAACAACTGTCGCTTATCTACTCGATCACATTTGGCGGACCAATCGCCGAGAAAGCGGCTTGATGGGAACGGTAGAGCTCAAGTTAGGCGACGATCGCTATCCCAGCACGCGCACAACTGTAGAAGCGCCTGAACTGCAAGCGCTCCTTGCTGTGTTCGGCGAGCGGCATATTGGCAATGTAGTTATGGAAGTTTCCAGTCATGCCTTGGCTCTCCATCGAGTAGATGGCACTCGATTTGCTACCGTAGCCTTCACGAACCTCTCGCAAGATCACTTGGATTTTCATGGTGATATGGAGAGTTACTTCAAAGCAAAAAAACGACTATTCACCCTCTCGTTCGCAGAGAGTGCCATTATCAACATCGATACCGAATGGGGATCCAGGCTCTACGACGAAGCATCGATCCCAGCCCTAGATCTGTCGTTGACCAGCCGGCGCGCTGCATGGCATCTTGTCGAGTTGGCGCAAATCAACTCCCGTGGCACGCAGTTCACCACCCGTGGACCAAACGGGGTGTTAGTTGATGTCCAAACACCGCTTGTAGGGGAGTACAACATCGCGAATGCGATGCTAGCGATCGCTCTGGCTGTTGACAGTGGAATTGATCCGTTGAGCGCTGCAGACGCTTTGCGCAATGCACAAGGCGCGCCTGGACGATTAGAGAGAATCGAACATCCCGAAGGGGTAAGCGTCTTGGTCGATTATGCCCATTCACCAGATGCGGTTGAGCGAGTCATCGCTGCTGTTCGTGGCAACACCCCGGGTCGAATCATCGGAATCCTTGGGTGTGGTGGCGACCGGGATGCGAGCAAGAGACCTTTGATGGGAAGTGCGCTAGCCAATGGTTGTGATATCGCGATTTTCACCAGTGATAATCCACGGACAGAATCTCCCGAAGTGATCATCTCTCAGATGCGCCCCGAAGCCTTCGCAAATGTTGAGATTGAGATTGACCGTCGCAAGGCAATCGAGCATGGGCTATCACTTGCAATGAAGGGTGATGTGGTGCTCATTCTTGGCAAAGGACACGAATCTGGACAGGAGATAAATGGCATCGTTCATCCATTTGACGATCGTCAAATTGCTAGAGAAGTGATCGGCCAAAAGTGATTCCACTTACCCTGGCTCAGATTGCCCAGATCGTCGGAGGTGAATTTTCAGGCGATGGCGCGGCACTTGTCACCAAGGAGCCATTTTTCGATTCACGAAAGCCTCTCCGCGGCGGCTTGTTTCTGGCGCTAAAAGGCGAACATGTTGATGGACATGATTTTGTCTCCGAGGCGATCGAGGCAGGTGCAATTGCTGCCATCACCAACAGAACTGTGGGTGGTGATTACAACACCGTCATTGTTAAGGATGTTCTGCAGGCAATAAATTCTCTCGCTGCCTATGTGCGCCGAGAATTGGTCGACCTCAAGGTCATTGGTATCACTGGCTCACAAGGAAAGACGACCACAAAAGACATTACGCGCCATGTACTCTCACTCGTAGGTCCTACGATTGCCCCAGAGCAATCTTTCAATAACGATCTCGGTGCCCCTTTGACTCTGCTCAAGGCAAACCAAGAGACACGATTTTGCATCCTCGAGATGGGCGCCAGGCATACCGGCGATATTGCACGACTTGTGCAGATGGCTAAACCCGACATAGGTGTAGTGCTTGTCGTGGGGAGCGCCCACATTGGCGAGTTTGGATCGCGCGAAAAAATTGCCGAGACCAAGTCCGAGATTGTCTCGAATCTTACTGAGCGGGCTGTTGCCATACTTGGTTCGTACGACGAGTTCACACCCGAGATGTCGAAGAAGACCGTGGCCCAAGTACTGCGATTTGGTGAAACCAATTCCTGTCAGGTACGAGCTTCAGATGTTGAGATCAGAGAGGGTAGAGCGCATTTTGATTTAGTCACCCCCGCAGGACGCGAGCCAGTGGCGCTTCGTTTGGTCGGTCGACATCAGGTGCCCAATGCGCTCGCTGCTGCTGCAATTGCTACAGCACTGAATGTTCCAATCGACCGAATTGCTACAGGTCTATCTACAGCAGAAGTTGCCAGCAAGTGGCGCATGGAAATCTCAGAAATTGGCTCGGTACTGCTCATCAACGATTCGTATAACGCAAATCCAGAGAGCATGCGGGCAGCGCTCGAGACGCTCCGCTACTTTGCACAAGAGCGCGGCGGCAGTGCATGGGCGTTCCTCGGCAAGATGCACGAACTGGGATCGAACTCTGAGAGCGATCATCAAGGAATAGTCGACTACGCCCGAAAAATCGAGATAGATAATGTGATTGCTATCAATGCCCCGGAATATGGAATAGGTGCTTCCAACTCAGAGTCAGAATCGCCAGTCAAGCACCTCTACTCCTTCGAGGAAGCGCTGCAAATGTCCGCAGAAATAGCGCCTGGAGATGTGATACTAGTAAAGGGCTCTCGAGCCGAAGGACTGGAGAAATTCTGTGAAATGCTCAAGGAATCCCTCTAAATGAGAGGCATACTCGCCGCGGGCGCGCTCTCATTTATCTTCGCTTTTTTTGGCACTCCTACAGCAATCAAGCTCCTGGTAAAACGAGGGTACGGCCAATTTATTCGAGATGATGGGCCAACTTCGCATCACACCAAGCGCGGCACGCCTACGATGGGTGGTACCGTAATCATCGCCTCGGTGCTCACGGGATATTTCGTCACACATCTGATCACTCAACGGCCAGTGACAGCTTCTGCGCTCTTAGTTCTTGGACTCATGACCGGATTAGGTGCAGTTGGTTTCCTTGATGATTGGTTAAAGGTTTCTAAGCAGCGCTCGCTTGGTCTGCGAGCACGAACCAAGATGGTTGCACAAAGCGTGGTGGCTCTGGCATTTGCAGTAGCAGGGCTTAACTTCCCAGACGAACGCGGACTCACCCCAGTATCACTTAATCTCTCGACTGTCCGAGATACATCAATCAAATTGGGAGCAATCCTGGTTGTTGTATGGGTCTTTTTTATGATTACCGCAACCAGTAATGGCGTGAATCTGACAGATGGCCTTGATGGATTAGCAACTGGCGCAGCAGTGATGAGTTTTGGAGCTTTCATCCTGATAGGTGTCTGGGAGTTTGGCCAGAGTTGCGCAGTTGCAGCTGGGCCTAAATGTTATGAGGTACGAGATCCACTTGACTTGGCAGTTCTTGCAGCGGCGTTGAGCGGTGCCTGCTTTGCGTTCCTGTGGTGGAATGCGAGTCCGGCAAAAATTTTTATGGGAGACACCGGTTCGCTCGCACTTGGTGGTGCGCTAGCAGGTTTAGCAATCACCTTGCGAACGCAAATGCTCCTATTGCTTTTAGGTGGACTTTTTGCTCTCATCACCTTGTCGGTGATTGCTCAAGTCTCTTACTTCAAAATTTCTCGAGGTAAACGAATATTTCGGATGGCGCCGTTGCAGCATCACTTTGAACTGTTGGGTTGGGGCGAGGTGACCATCGTTATTCGCTTCTGGATCATTGCTGGGATTTTGGTGGCAGCTGGCTTGGGGCTCTTCTATGGGGCATGGGTAGCTGGCTAGAAGATGAGTCCGACTTCGCAGCCCCCCAACTCTGCACAGACCTCCCGTTCTTCCCGCTCTTCCCGTTCTTCCCGATCTTCGGCTGGCCTGCCAGAAGTTTTAATTACCGGCTTGGGTGTCACCGGCGAGGCAACTGCTCGGGCGTTGATTTCACTGGGATACCAGGTGCGAGTTTTTGAGGAGCGCGATGATGAACACCATCGCGAGGTGGCTGCAGAGTTAGAGCGCCTCGGTGCGCAGATTGAGTTTGTCATTCCCGCACACTTTCCTGAATTGGTGATCACTTCACCTGGTTGGAAGCCTGATCATCCGGTACTTCGAGCGGCAATCGCTCAAGGCGCGCAAGTGATGAGCGAGATCGAATGTGCCTTTCTCCACGACCGGAAAGAGTTCCTTGAGGGTAAGCATCAAGGCGCGCGCAGACGCTGGATTGGAATCACTGGAACCAACGGAAAGACCACGACTGTCGGTATGGTCGAATCAATCTTTAAAGCAGCCGGTCTTGATGCGATTGCGTGTGGGAATGTTGGGACTCCAGCGATCACAATCGTCACTGGGGAACATTTCTATGAGTACCTCATAGTGGAACTCTCCTCATTTCAGTTGCATTGGAGCTCAGCTTTAGAGTTGGACGCCGCAGCATTATTGAATATCGATGATGATCATTTAGATTGGCACGGAGACTTCAGCGCGTATCTCGATGCTAAGCTCAAAATCTTTGACGGTGCCAAAGTCGTTTTGATCAACAGCGACGATCCACGATTACACGATGCAACTGTCGCTCTTGCTGCACAGCGCGAGATCACCACCTTTACTTTGCAAGTGCCGCAGTATGGGCAATTGGGGCTAGTTGAAGATCTGCTTGTCGATAGGGCCTTCACCGGTTCTCAGACTGTTGCCACCGAAGTGGCCACACTTGCCGAGATCAATCCACCAGCGCCGCATAATGTGGCAAATGCACTCGCTGCTGCAGGTCTTGCTCGTGCGATGGGGATCTCTCCGGAATACATCAGTGCGGGATTGCGCGCATTCAACCCTGGACATCACCGGATCGAGAAGATTGCAGATTTCGATGGCGTCCTCTGGGTCAATGATTCGAAAGCAACCAATCCACACGCGACTAACGCGGCTTTGGCGGCATTTGATTCGGTTATCTGGATCGCAGGGGGACTTGCCAAGGGTGCTGATATTTCGAACTTGGTCAAGCGAAGATCCCGACAGATCAAGGGCGCTGTACTTATTGGAACCGATCGGGAAATCATTCGTGAAGCGCTCGAAAAATACTCGCCAAACACCAGAATTCTCCTGGTAGATGAGGATGCTCAATTAACGGGGGAAGAGCGCTCTCGGCAGCTGATGCGAGATGTGGTACTGGCTGCCAGTCGAATGGCTCAATCAGG
>CAZPIJ010000014.1:13966-22590 GCA_964586805.1 uncultured Bifidobacterium sp.
TCATGGGCTATATCGCCTTCCGAATGCCGACAAAAGGTTGGCGCCGAATTTCACCGTTACTTTTGATCTCTTCGGCAATTATGTTATGCCTGGTTTTTGTCGATGGCATCGGTCTTGAAATTAACGGCAACCGGAATTGGATACACCTGGGTCCGATCACCATCCAACCGAGTGAATTCTCCAAGATGGCGCTGATTATTTGGGGAGCCTTCATTCTTGCCAAGGTGGAAAGAGGTGAGTTTCTCCGAAATCAAGGGACCGGAGCGCTCATCATCGGGTTTGGTGCTATTTCCGGGTTAATCCTGGTTGGAAAAGATATTGGCACGGTGATGGTGCTTGCGCTGATCTTGCTTGGGATGCTCTTCGTTTCGGGCGAGAAGATTTCTCGAATCGCGTTGATCGGAAGTGTCGCGCTGGCAGCGATCATTGCTCTTGCGCTTCTCAGGCCCACTCTGCTCAATCGATTAACAGCCTTTTTAGATCCTTTCTCCGCAGCACATTATTTGGGATTAGGTTGGCAGCCTGCGCACTCGCGAATGGCTCTAGCAACCGGAGGGATTTTTGGAGTTGGACTAGGTGGAAGTAGACAGAAGTGGGGAAATCTTGGCCCTGAAGCCCACACTGATTTTATCTTTGCGGTCATCGGCGAGGAGATCGGCCTTCTCGGGACGACCATCATCTTGTTCGCTCTCTTCATGATTGCCTGGGCCGGCATAAAGACCGCTATCGCCACACACGATGGATTTTCACGGTATGCAGTTGCAGGCATCACTACCTGGATCATCGCGCAGGCATCAATCAACATTGGTTCGGTCACCGGCGTCTTCCCAGTAGTGGGTCTACCGCTTCCATTGGTTTCCTACGGAGGATCGGCGCTGATCTCTTCTATGGTCGGACTAGCCTTCATTCTTGGCGTAGCTCGACGCGAGCCCGAAGCCAAGAAATATTTTGATGCGCGACCAAAAATTTTCCATTGGAATCACCGCTAATGCCCGCCACGCGCATTCTCTTCGCCGGTGGCGGCAGTGCAGGTCACCTGCTCCCCGCATTGGCTACTGAAGATGCGCTGCGCAAGTCATTACGAGCACAGGGTAGGGAGCTTGAATCTGTGTACTTGGCGACCAGAAGCGGGGCTGAGGTGCCGATATTGCAAGCGCGAGGCGCCACATTCCATATCGTTCCGAAGACAAATCTTCCACGAAAGGTCAATTTCGAGTTGCTCTCTTTCGTGCCACGGCTTGTGATTGCCATTATCCAGACTCTGCCATTAGTTCGAAGCGCAGATGTCGTTGTTGGCTTCGGCGGATATGTCGCGCTACCTGCCTATCTTGCAGCGCGCATCTCAGGTAGAGCGTTGGTGATCCACGAAGCAAATGCGCTACCGGGATTGGCAAATCGTTTGGGAAGAAAAATTGCCACTCGGTCACTTTCGAACTTTCCCATCGTTGGTTGGCCAGAAGATGGCGCCATAGGATTGCCGATTCGAGAGGCAATCTCGCAGATCACATCCATGAATCCGCAAGAGCGAGGCGATGCACAGATTGCTGCTCGTGCGATGCTCGGGTTAGAAAGTACTCGAAAAACTCTACTCGTCATCGGGGGTTCACTTGGTGCCCAGCGGATCAATGATGCGATAGCTCAGGCGCTGCCGACACTTCTTGCCGAAGGTTTTCAGGTCCTCCATTCGCTCGGGCGAGCCAGAGAACTTCCACCAGCACAAAATGGCTATCACCCGGTGCCATATATTTCCCAAATGGAGCAGGCATACCTGGCTAGTGACCTCGTCATCTCGCGAAGTGGTGCCGGCTCTTGTGCCGAGATTGCCGCAGTGGATTTGCCTGCACTTCTTATTCCATTAGAGGTGGGCAATGGAGAACAGCGCCTGAATGCCGAACGACTTGTCACCAGTCATGGGGCAAAGGTGCTTGCCAATGAGGAGTTGACGGGAGCGCGACTTCTCGAGGAACTTTCCCAATTGGCTGCGATAGCCCGCCATAAAACTGCCTCCACCAGCGGCAGTAGCAGCAAATCAGCTGCCGATCGCTTAGCGGAGATAATCATCGAAGTTCTCGATCATGATCAGAGGCGCGGTGAGCTTCGATGAGGCCACCACTTCTCGCGCCAATTCATTTCATCGGACTTGGTGGCGCAGGCATGAGTGGTATCGCTCGCATTTGCCTTGATCGAGGGTTATCAGTCTCGGGTTCTGACATTAAGTCTTCCACCACACTGGATGCGCTTTCGCTCTCTGGAGCCACTGTCTTTGTTGGACATGCAGAACAGAATATTGCTGATGCGCGAACAGTAGTGATTTCCAGCGCAATCAAAGAAGAAAATGTCGAATTGCACAGCGCTCGCAGTAAGGGTATTCCGGTCATCAGCAGGGCTCAAGCGCTTGCCACGCTGCTCGAAGGTTTCACCTCAATTGCCGTCGCGGGAACTCATGGAAAGACCACTACTACTTCCATCCTCACTATCGCCTTGCAACGCCTTGGCATGGATCCCTCCTTTGCAATCGGGGGTACTCCGCATGACTCGCGCGCAAATTCTCACCAAGGAAAGGGTTCGATATTTGTCGTCGAGGCAGATGAATCCGATGGTTCATTCGTGGAATATCACCCTGACTATGCGATTGTGACGAATGTCGAAGTGGATCATGTCGACCATTTCGCCGATAGCGCAGAAATCGACCGTGCCTTTGATGAGCTCATCGGCACAGTACGGAAGGCAGTCGTGCTCTGCGCAGATGACCCAGGGAGCGCCCGGTTAGCCGTTACGGCAAAAGCACGGGCTCTGGATACCTATTTATATGGCGAGGCAGCCAATGCCGACCTTCGAATTTCGCATATTCATAGCACTGGCTCGGGTTCGCGATACCGCGCATCGTGGCAAGGAAAAGTGTTAGGAGAGATCACGCTTTCAGTGGTAGGTCGACACAATGTCCTGAATTCAGCGGCTGCACTGGCTACCTTGATAATCCTTGGTGCGCCCCATAGCGAAGTCATCACAGCGCTTGGCGAATTCACCGGGGTTGCTCGTCGTTTCGAAACCCGAGGTATCGCTCGTGGCATTCGGATCATTGATGACTATGCGCATCACCCAACAGAGGTTCGTGCGACTATCGCGGCTGCACGATTGGCTGCTGACGGAGGAAAGGTGCGAGTAATTTTCCAGCCGCATCGCTACTCACGAACTCTTGCATTTAGCGATGAGTTTGCCGATGCCTTGGCCGGAGCCGACCAGGTCGTTCTCCTTGATATCTATAGCGCGGGCGAAGAGGCGCTGCCCGGTGCGAGTAGCGCTGCAATAGCAGCGCAGATTCGCTCGCTCTCTGGAGAGGGGGAGTTCGAACCAAATCAGATGCAGGCTATCGAACGAGTGATCGCCGGTGCCGAATCCGGCGACATTATTCTGACAATGGGAGCCGGGGATGTCACCTCCCTTGCGCCAGCGATTCTCGCTGCGATCAATGAAGGCTAACGCAATTCCTTCGATTCCCTCGATCCCCAAGCGAGCTCGCACTCTATTGGTTGCTGCGGTGATCATCGCTCTATTGGGTTATCTATTTGGTTGGTCTAGCCTTCTTGAAGTACGGAATATATCTGTCACTGGAATTGAGAATTCGAGAACTCTAACCGAGAAGCGAGTTATTCGACAAAGCGGGGTCCAAATCGGAGATAAGTTGGCACGAATCAATTCTGGAACAGTCGCTCGTGCGCTTCGAGATTTTCCCGAAGTTGCCAAAGTGGAAGTTAATCGCAGACCACTGCACTCAGTCGAAATAGCAATTAGTCTTCGGAGTATTGAGATAGCAATCGCAGATAGTAACGGGGGATATCTACTAGGTGATGCGAATGGAATCACCTTCGCAAAGGTCAAAAGGGCACCTAAGGGAGTTCCAGTGATCAGAGGAGATCTTCGATACCTCCGAGAGGGAATGGAAATCTACGATGCGCTCCCGAAAAAACTTCGTTCCAGGGTTGAACAAATCGCTCTTCCTTCTCGTGCCTCCATTGCGCTCTCACTCCGTGGTGGACTCACAATCCTGTGGGGAAGTGCCAACGAAACCAGCGCCAAGCTCACGGTATTAGATGCGCTTCTTGCTGAGCCTGAGAACAAGCGAGCTCGCTTCATCGATCTCGCCACCCCGTTGACCCCTACAGTTCGATAATCCATTCACGAGCAGGTGCGACACACCGAAAAAAAATCGCGTTGGTATTTGTAGCGCGCGTGGAATACCTCTACCTTCTCGCCAAGTTTTGAGATTGCCTTCACTCTCAAGTAGAGCATGAGGGTTCTCTCCTATCGAAAGGCGTAACCGTGGCAACCCCGCAAAATTATCTCGCAGTGATCAAAGTAGTTGGCATTGGTGGCGGCGGGGTTAATGCTGTCAATCGCATGATTGATGTGGGACTTAAAGGAGTCGAGTTCATCGCCATCAATACCGATGCGCAAGCGTTGTTGATGAGTGATGCCGATGTGAAGTTAGATATCGGTCGCGCTGTCACTCGAGGTCTTGGTGCCGGCGCATCACCAGAGGTTGGTCGTCAAGCTGCCGCAGATCACGAAGAAGAGATTCGCGAAGTCCTTCGTGGCGCTGACATGGTCTTCGTAACAGCAGGAGAAGGCGGCGGCACCGGAACTGGTGGTGCACCAATAGTTGCACGGATTGCTCGCGAGATCGGAGCGCTGACTGTTGGTGTAGTCACTCGGCCATTTACTTTTGAAGGTAAGCGTCGCGGAGCCCAAGCCGAAGAGGGCATCTCTGCCCTTCGCAAAGAGGTCGACACTTTAATTGTCATTCCCAACGACCGTCTGCTATCTATCTCCGATCGAACTATCACGGCGCTAGAAGCATTCAAGAGCGCTGATCAAGTCCTACTCGCTGGTGTGCAAGGAATTACTGACCTGATCACCACTCCGGGTCTGATTAATTTGGATTTCGCTGATGTTCGCTCCGTTATGTACGGCGCAGGCTCTGCGCTGATGGGCATCGGTTCTGCTCGAGGCGAGAATCGTGCGACCAGAGCAGCCGAATCCGCAATAGCCAGTCCGCTGCTCGAGGCTTCAATCGATGGCGCTCACGGCGTCTTGCTTTCGATAGCAGGCGGCTCAGATCTTGGTCTCTTTGAGATCAGCGAAGCGGCAGAATTGGTAGCCGCCTCTGCTCATCCTGATGCGAATATCATCTACGGCACCGTCATCGATGATGCCTTAGGCGATGAGGTTCGAGTCACAGTAATCGCTGCTGGGTTCGAAAGTGGTGAGCCAACGAAGATCGAAGTTCCTGTTATCGAAACTCCGATTGCACCGGTCAGAGAAAAGTCCGATCCCCTCGAGGTTGCCGCAGCAGTTCCTGCTGGAAGCTCACTGGGTGGTGGCGCCACTCGTAAGCGCATCATCTTCGAGGAAGATGGTTCGGTTGATGAGCTCGACATTCCTGATTTCCTGAAGTAACTATCGGTGACTGGCGTGACGAGCGCTCTTCGCGGATTCATCCATTAGTCAGGAAGCTCCATTGGCGGCGAGCAGATTTCTCTTCACCTCGCGCCATGGCGGAGTGAGCCAGGCTCCGTACGATCAACGAAACCTCGCGCTCCATGTCGGTGATAATCCCAGCGATGTCATAACAAATCGACTCAACCTAGCAGCAGAGCTTGGGATTGAGGGCGATGCGCTCTTCTTTATGAATCAAGTGCATGGTTGCGAAGTTATCGAAATCACCCACGATTCAGCTGCCTCTTCAGCACGAGAATGCGATGCACTGATCACTCGTACCCCTGGAATCGCCCTTGCAGTTCTCGTTGCAGATTGCGCTCCGGTGATCTTGATAGGTGAACGAAGCTCGGCGGTGATTCATGTTGGTTGGCGTGGGCTCTTCGGTGGGATTGTTGAGAAGGTTGTCGCGCTCATGGCACCAGAACGCTTTCATGCTCAGATTGGTCCAACTATTTGTGGGAACTGCTATCAAGTGGGAAATGAGCTCAAGAGCGAGGCAATCGCGCGAGGTTTCGTCACCCAAGGAGAGACCCTCGACATCCCAGCTTCTATTGTTAAAATTCTTACGCGCGTTGCACCAGAGCGATTACTCCATGCAGAATGGAATGGCATCTGTACCTTAGAAAGCCCCGACCATTTCTCCTACCGACGGGAGAATATCACCGGACGAACTGCAGGGGTGATTCTCCATGGATCGTAAGAGTGAGTTAGCCCGAAATCTCGAGCAAGTTGAAGCGAAGATCTCCGCTGCGCTACAAAGCGCAGGTCGCAACCGCTCTGAGGTCACACTGATTGTTGTCAGCAAGAACTTTCCCGTAAGCGATATCGAGATACTTCACGAATTGGGCGTGCGTGAGTTTGGCGAAAATCGAGATCAAGAGGCTCGGAGAAAGATTGCTGCCCTTAGCCAAGTTGAAGATCGAGATTTCTCTGATATTCGCTGGCACTACCAAGGCCAACTTCAGAGTAACAAACTCGCCTCTATTGCCTCCTGGGCTTCGATGGTCCACTCCGTAGATAAGGTGCGAGATCTTCGAGGACTATCCGCTGGCGCGGTGAAGGTGGGGCGAACGACCCAATGCCTGGTGCAACTCTCATTAGAACCAAAGGTTGCCGATCGCAGATCCCAGGCAAGTTCGGGCAGGGCAGGAACAGATTTTGCCGGAGCCATCGAAATTCTCGACACTTTTTATCGAGAACTGCCGCAGCTCTCAGGGATTTCCCTGGTCGGAGCGATGGCTGTTGCTCCACTGGGTCAAGATCCGCAGGAGGCATTTGAGCTACTTCAGCGCCATTTCAGGGAGTTATCTGCCCGATACCCCGGATTTCTTCTGCTCTCTGCAGGTATGAGTGGAGATTACCAAGCGGCCCTCCTTGCTGGTGCGACACATCTACGAATCGGCTCGTCAATACTGGGTTCGCGTACCTAGGGCGAGTAACTTTAGAGATTATGTCGAGCCCCTTACGGAAATTCGCGCTCTATCTTGGTCTCGTTGATGATGGGAGCGAGGGCGTCGAAAGCCCAACAGCCACTCCCGCTGCTACTGCCAGTTCGAGCGCTCTAAACGCTCCTCAATCTGCGGCAAAGAGTGGCGGCAGTCGTTTCTTTGGTTCACGGAATGAAGCCTCCGCTCCTGCTCTCAATCCATCGCCTGCAACTCCAGCACGATTTCGGGCTGTCGAGAGCGTCACGCCGGTCTATCGCGAAGAGCCAGTGCTCGATCGAATCATCACTTTGCATCCCCACAGTTATAACGACGCTCGAGTCATTGGCGAGCACTTCCGCGATCACACTCCGGTGATTATGAATCTCACCGACATGGACGATGCAGATGCAAAACGACTTGTAGATTTTGCTGCTGGATTGGTCTTCGGTCATCGCGGGTCAATTGAACGGGTCACCGCAAAGGTATTTCTCCTCTCGCCTCCTAATGTAAAGGTGAGCGCTGAAGATAAGTTCGCCGCTGCAGAGGCAAGCTTCTTCAATCAGAGCTAATATCCTGCTATGAGCGTTATTGGTTCGCTGTTAGCAACGATTCTCCAACTATTTATCTACATTCTTATTGGGCGATTGATTTTCGACTATGTTCGGATGTTTGCCCGCAATTGGCGACCAAAAGGAATCATGCTTGCACTCGTTGAGTTGATTTATGCAATCACCGATCCGCCGCTGAATTTCGCGCGACGATTCATTCCACCAATCCGCATGGGAGCTATCAGTTTTGACCTTGCCTACATTGCGGTCTTCCTGGTGGCCTCGCTGTTGATTCCTTTTGTCAGATTGCTCTGATAAATAAAATCACGCTTTCTGCACTTGCACGGCAAGCGCCAATATCTCGTGCTCCCCGGCAGTGCTCGTCCAGGTGAGGGTTTGATCCCTGGAGATCTCGAGAGCAAGGACTTCATCGCCAATCTGGGAACTGCTCTTTGCAAAGGCTTTTGCCACCTCGTCATCACCATTCCATCGAACATGAATACGATCAGAAACATGAAGCCCGCTCTGTTTTCGTTCCTCTTGAATCACTCGAATAATCTCGCGGACATATCCCTCGGTGATGAGCTCTGGGGTGAGGGTGAGATCTAGGGCCACCGATTCACCATCGTGAGTGGCAACAGCCCAACCCGATTTTGGCGTCTCGGTAATCACTAAATCCTCTGCTGATATTTCGAAGCCCCCTGGCAAGGTGGCCAGACCCGAGTCCGAGCGCACTTGATGAACCAGGGTGGCAGGGTTTGCACCAGCGATCGCTTGTGCCACTGCTTGCACGGAGGCGCCATATCGTGCGCCTAAGGTTCGAAAGTTTGCTTTTACTGCGAAGGTAACTAATTCACTACTTACCTGAGAGATATCTTCGATTCGGTGGACATTGAGTTCTTCGGAGATTTGCTCCTGCAGTTCTCGGTCTAATTGCGCATAACCGGCAACCAGCGCCCGGCCAAGTGGTTGCCTGATCTTTACTTGAGAACTCGCTCGTGCCGCTCGACCGAGTTCGACGATCCGTCTGGTTGTCGCAACCTTTTTCATCAAATTTTGATCCACTAGTTCTGAATTAGCTCGTGGAAAATCTGCTAGGTGCACGGATTCGGGAAGTCTGTGATCGGTCGGTCGCAACACCTTCTGCCAA
>CAZPIJ010000015.1:0-2496 GCA_964586805.1 uncultured Bifidobacterium sp.
CATGCCCAGCCGTCGGGACTTCGCCGGAGTGCGCACCCACTGGCGGGAGGATGCCCTGGCCGGAGTTGCAGTGGGGGTGGTCGCGCTTCCCCTTGCCCTTGGTTTTGGGATTGCCACCGGAACGGGGGCAACATCCGGGATTATCACAGCAATCGTCGCCGGATTTATCGCAGCGCTCTTTGGTGGATCTCGCTTTCAAGTTAGTGGGCCTACAGGTGCGATGACCGTAGTGCTCGTTCCCATCGTCGAACGGTATGGTCTTTCGATCATTGCGATTGTCGGGGTACTAGCAGGTTTGTTATCAATTATCGCTGGATTGCTCCGCCTTGGAAAAGTATTTGCTCGTGTGCCCTGGTCGGTCCTTGAGGGTTTTACCGCAGGAATCGGAATCGTGATTGCGCTCCAGCAAATCCCGCTGGCATTTGATGTAGCCAAACCCGAGGGAGGGAATGCGTTTTTGGTTGCATGGCAGAGCCTGGATCTAGTGATGAGGGGAGAGGTACATCGCGACGCAATTATCATGACTGTGCTTGCGATCCTGATAATGATCCTCGCGCCAAGGTTTTTCAAGAAAGTGCCTGCAAGCATCATCACGGTGATGATCTGCACCTTCTTCGCTTTGCTCTTCAATTTGGAAGTGCTCAAGATTGGCGCCCTGCCACGAACTTTGCCCGTGCCCTCGCTACCAGATCTCTCTACGGCGCAGTGGGGTGCAATCATCACGAGTGCGCTATCGGTCTTCGCATTAGGTGCCATCGAGTCGATTCTCTCGGGCAAAGTCGCTGAAGGTTTGGCACATTCCAAGGAACATCTCCACAATGAGCCTAACTTCGAAGGCAACTTCGATAGCAACAGAGAACTCTTCGGGCAAGGTCTAGCAACAGTTGCCTCCGCGACGATGGGTGGCATTCCTGCCACTGGAGCGATTGCACGAACTGCGGTGAATGTTCGATCCGGTGCACGGACCCGACTCTCATCAATAATTCACGCGCTATTTCTATTACTCTGCATCCTGGCGCTGGCGCCGGTAGTGAGTCAGATTCCGGTAAGTGCACTTGCTGGCATCCTCATCATCACCGCTCTCCGAATGGTCAAGCCGCGGGCGATTCTCGAGGCGTTCATCACCACGCGGGCAGTTGCGATCACCATGGTCATAACAGCCATGAGCACGGTCGCTCTCGACCTCATTCGTGCGGTCATCATCGGCATTTTCGTGCACCTGATACTCTCGAAATTCCCCAAACTCAACCGTTAGGCTTGCCAGATGAGCATCAACCGAATGGAAGAACTCGGCGCTGCGCTTTCGTTTGGGCAATCTCAGCCTAATGTTTTTGATCGTGAGCAACTTCTCAACATTCTTGGCAAGGTGCCACCACTTCCTCGCGATCTGGGGGTAATTCGCGATACTGCGAGCGAGTTTGAGGGAGTGCGCATTACACCGCTCTCGTGGAATGTGGGTTGGGGAAAGCAGACTCATGCGCTCTTGCTCACCCCACTCGATGCAACGGGACCGTTGCCCGGTGTGCTCTATCTACACAGTCATGATGACTTGAAGGAATTCGGTAAAGAGAAAGTGGCGCAGAGCTCTGATCCGCAATTGCCCGAACGCGCAATGTGGGTCCGAAGAGATCATTATGGAAATAGAGCGCCCGCAAACGAGTTGGCCAAGCGCGGGTTCGCAGTTCTCGTCCACGATTGTTTCCCTTGGGGATCGCGAGGATTCACACTCGATGAGTTGCCACCGAGAATAAAGGAGATACACGGTTCCGACTCGAAGGAAGAGTTTGAGAACCTGTCAGTGATGTTCGAATCGCTCTCCCTGAACAAGTACTTGAGTCTCTATGGCGCCACCATGGCTGGCATCCTTAATTTCGATGACCGAGTCGCACTCGAGGTAGCAAAGGGGCTACCAGAGATCATCGGACCACTCTCTGTCATTGGATTATCCGGGGGTGGTTGCCGAGCTATCTTCTTGCACGCGACCAATCCAGAATTGCGCGCAGTAGTCTCGACGGGTGCCATGGCAACCTACAAATCAATGGTGCACGAACATATTGCTCCGCACTCTTGGATGTTCTTTCCCTTTGATATCGCACGGGTGGCAGAGTGGCCAGAGGTAGCCATGCTCTCCGCCACACCGCTATTCGTTCAGTATTGCGCAGATGATCAGTTATTCACGAAAGAGGGTATGTCCGATGCCCATCGCATGCTCGAGGAGCACGATCGCGGAGAGGGCCGTTATAGAGGCGAGTTCTATCCCGGTAGACACTCGTTCACCATCCCAATGCAAGAAGCGGCATTTGATTGGTTAGCCCTTCATGTCTAAATCAACGGATATTTCTGAGATGGCTGCGAAAAACCCTGATCGATATCTTGGTTGCTCCGATAACGCGCTACCGCTAGCTCGTGAGCTCTTTCATCAAATGTCTGCATTTCCGATTCTTTCGCCCCATGGCCATGTCAATCCAGAACTGTTAGCGGCAAACCAACCATTTG
>CAZPIJ010000015.1:2596-22453 GCA_964586805.1 uncultured Bifidobacterium sp.
CACGAATCTACCAACAGATAGCTACTCAACTTGAGCATCCTGACTTTCTCCCACAGCAGCTCTTCTCTCGGTTTCGTATTGAGTCATTAGCCACAACTGACAGCACGAGTGATTCACTTGAGCATCATCGCGCGATGGCCTCGACCCCACTTGCAGGCAGAGTAATTCCTACATTCAGACCAGATGATGTGAGTGATCCTTCTCGAAAAGATTGGCTGGCTGCCTTGGCCAGACTGGAAACACTGGCGAACTTATCAATCTCAACTTTCGCGGATCTGCGCCGCGCGCTGCGCTTTGCTAGAGATCGCTTTATTGAGAATGGGGCAAAAGCTACTGACCACGGAATGCCATCAGCTTTCACTGTCGAGCTGTCAGAGAGCGAGAAAGAGCGCATTTTCTCCGAGTGCAAACGAGGGGATATCAGTGCGATAACTGCCGAGACATTCCGCGGAGTGATGTTGATGGAGCACGCCCAGATGTCGGCAGACGATGGATTGGTTATGCAATTGCATCCAGGGTCGGTTCGAAATCATTCTGAGGTTATTTTTGAAAGATTTGGCGCAGATCGAGGGTTTGATATTCCAGGAAGATGCGAATTTACTAACGCGTTACGCCCGCTCCTTAATCGCTTCGGATTTGCGGAACGATTTAAGTTGGCTCTCTTTACTCTCGATGAATCAACATATTCACGGGAACTTGCCCCACTTGCTGGCGCTTATCCATCGGTCCGACTAGGTCCGCCATGGTGGTTTCACGATAGCCTCAATGGGATGCGCCGTTGGCGCGATGCCACGATCGAGACTGCCGGATATCTGAATACCATCGGATTTATCGATGACACCAGAGCTTTCCTGTCGATTCCTGTTCGCCATGATCTTGCGCGGCGATTCGATGCTGGATATTTGGCAGATCTGGTCATCAATGGGCGCGTGAGTGAAGCAGAGGCGCGCGCGCTGGCTGAACAGATTGCGTATCATCTGTCAAAGGATTTCTTCCGACTATGAGCAACTTGATTCCTTCCTATCAGCGCTCTGGTAGGAATGTTGGTGTCGTTCATTTTGGGCTTGGCGCATTCCACCGCGGTCATCAAGCGGTTTATTTTGATAGCGCACTTCGTTCGGGCCTCGGGGAGTGGGGAATCTACGGCATCTCCCCGCGAAGCAGCCAAGTCACCGATCTATTACGAGCCGCGAATTTCATGTACACAGTAAATGCGCGAGCAGGGGAGGTGCAATCCCCATCAATCATCGGATCGATCTTCGATGGCGCCCTGTATGACCTCAACAATCCAGGGTTGATTGCTGCAATGACTTCGCCAGAACTCAAGTTGTTGACGGTGACCGTGACCGAAAAAGCTTATGTGGCAGATGATGATTCGACTTCAATGGCAAATCGCATTCTGGATCTGCTCTTTCTCCGATTTTCCCGAGGATTGAGCGCACCTACATTGATCTCATGCGACAACCTCACTGAGAACGGTGCTGTCCTCAAGCGCGCTCTCGAAGAGAGCGCACGAGCTCGCGAACTCGACCGGGATTTCCAAACCTGGGTGCACTCACTAGCTGCCCCTAATTCAATGGTCGACCGTATCGTTCCCGCGATCACGCCCGTAGCGATTGCTCAGTTCGAGAGAGATTTTGGCTATCACGACCCGTCTCTGATCTCTACCGAACCCTTTAAACAATGGGTAGTGCAGCCGCACCTCGGTACTCCAGAACTTGCGAAATTTGGCGTGGAGATATCGGAACAAGTCTTGCGATTTGAGCAGCTCAAGTTGCGGATCTTCAATGGCGCACACTCGACCAACGCCTATTTCAGTCAACTTTCTGGATTGGAGTTCGTCTATCAGGCCATGGCAATACCATCATGGTCAGATTTCATTGCACGCTTGCAAGATGAAGTAAGTGAATCTTTCACAGCACCCGAATCGGTCGAAGTGAGTGAGTATGCATCTACCGCCAGGGCTCGAATGGCAAATAGCGCCGTTGCCCATCGCAGTGCACAAATCGCAATGGATGGGTCGGCCAAACTTGCGCAACGACTTTTCTCCGTGGTTAACCACCTTCACGATGGTGGAAAGCCGCGAATGCGAGTTGCTTTTGCGATTGCTTTGTGGGTCAGGTTCCTTCAGAGTGGATTGCCTGTCACCGATCCGCTAGCTGATCAATTGATCACTCGAGCACGAAATACAGATGATCGCGAAGCGGTGCGACTTGTCATGCAGACACCAGGATTGCTCAATCCAGTCAATCCAGAAGATTGCGCGCAAATTGCCGAATTCGTTACTGAACTGCGGAGGTTCACACCATTGGATATCGCGAAGACTCTTTGATTCGTCGAAGCTATCTAGCTTTCTATTGGGTAGAGCTGTAAAGCCTGGAAAGGTTGAACTCTCTATGTCCTCCAAGTTCGGCAGCTGTTAGTTTCCCATTTGCTACATCGACTATCTCGGCAAATATTCGCGCCCCTACTTCATGGACAGTTTCAGTGCCATCAGCGATTGTTCCGGCGTTGAGGTCGATGAGATCTGGTAGCGCAATCGCCATCTCGGTGTTCGTTGCAACCTTTATGGTGGGTATCACTGCAGAACCAGTTGGTGTGCCGCGCCCGGTGGTGAAGACCGTCACATTGACATCTGCAGCAGCAAAACCTGTGAGTTGCTCGATGTCATGTCCGGGGGTATCCATGAAGTACAGACCTGGTTCGTGCGGAACGAATGCGTAATCAAGGACACCAGTAAAAGGGGCGTTCCCTGCCTTCTTTGCAGCGCCTAGGGATTTCTCCTCGAGCGTGGTTAAGCCACCTTCGATATTCCCTCGACTTGGTTGCGCTCCACGAATGTCTATTCCTTCATAGGTAATGGATTTCTCGTATCGAGCCACTACATCGATGATTGCCTTGCCAACCTCTGGACTCTTCGCGCGGGCGGCAAGTAGATGCTCGGCGCCGAGAATTTCCATCGTCTCTGCCAAGATCGAAGTCCCACCAAGTTCCACAAACTTGTCACTAGCAACGCCCAGAGCAGGATTGGCGGTAATTCCTGAGTAGGCATCAGATCCACCACACTCTAAGCCCAGAACGATCGCGCTCCATGGCGCGGGGGTGCGCTCTTCGCGCTCTATGCCAGAAAGTAATCGTTGAATCTCTTGGGAGATGGCTGCAGTTAATTGGTCGAAGCCACCGGCCTCCTTCAAAGTGAGAAAAGAGATGGGCATCTCTCGTCGTGATTGCGCGTTCTTGACGATGGCATTTTCACTTTCAGAACCGATACCCACGAAAATGGTGGCGCCAACATTTGGGTTTACGGCAAAGCCGGAGAAGGTGCGATGAATTCGTTCCCAGTCCTGATCAATTTCTCCGCTCCAATCATGCGCTACGGCAGTAATGGATTTGCCTGCGCTCTTATCGCCACCAAAATCAGTACGAACTTGATCGACCAATTGATTGAGCGCGTTGTGAAGCGGTAGCAGCAGTAGGTAGTTACGAAATCCCCAGCGTCCATTCGACCGGGAATATCCGGTCAAGGTTGCGTTGTCGCTCATCTAAACGCTCCGAACCATTCGAGGGACGACGATATCTCCAACTTTCTTTCCTTCTGATTTACTCATCTCACCGTTCGCCACGGATTCAATCTTCGCAAGAAGTGCGTCCGCGCTGATATCGCTTGAGCAATCGAAATCACCAATCAGGGCCTGGTGAAGAGGCGAATTGGCATTGGCAACAGTGATTACTGGAATCAGTGGCAGTCCAGTTGGAGGCTGGTTACCGTCGGGAAACGAGACGATCACATGGCACTTGGCTCGAATGAGTTCAGCAAAGTTCCGTGAGGGTTCTTTGAATTCATGCGATGAAACGATTTGATGTCCATCTGCTGTGGCGCTCTTGATCAGTGCAGTCATCTGTGCAGGTGGAGGCGAACCCTCGATCCCAATCGTCAAAGAATCCAGTTCTGTTCGAGGTGAAGGTTTTTGCAGAGATCGGGCCCGCAAGATGCTTGATTCAAGCGCTCCGGCCATTCCCGCGCTCTCTTGGATGATGACATATTCGGTCTCTGAATATTTGTTTGCGATTGCATCGGTCAATTCGTTTCCCTGGAGAGTTTCACAACCCAAACCGAGCACGAGAGTCGACTGCACATTCGGATGGCCTGCCAAGGAAATAAAGAAATCATTTACGCCAGCGACATCAGGTCCGATAATTGCGCACCCGTGCTGATGTGAGAAAGTGATTGCATCTACCGCCATCGCAACTTTCTTTGAAAGGTGGGTAGAGCAGACGACTGAGGGCAAAATCAGTTGGTGGTGGCGAACTCCAAGACCTCGTGAGCCATTGAGATATCCGGTGATCATGCCGGCTCCGTGGACACTCGGTCACCAATGACATTCTGAGTATGTACATGTGAGCCACGAGGGATGGGTGCGAATGCGTGACCCATTCGCTCCCCGTACTTGATGATGCCAGCGCCCTTTTCAATATCGACGAGTGCGATTTTGTGACCGCGGGGGATAGGCGTACAAACTTCTAGAGGTGCTGCAAGGTCTGCTTGGTTGATCACGGTACCCACTGCAAGTTCCTGCAAAGCTATTGCAATGTTATCTCTGCTATCGAGAACAATCAGCGTATTTGCCCGAGCCATAGCGGCACACTCTAGCCAGTGAAACTGGGAGATTCCGAAACTCGAAAAATTTCTGCTAGGTTTTCGCCAAGGTTAAGAGCATCAGCGCCAAGCCCCGGCTCGCTGGTCGGCAACCCTCCACCGCGGTGGGGTGCTCCGGGTGATACCTGGCCAGAGATGGCAAGCGCGGGCCTTGCTGCGATTGATTCATCACAAGGCCCGATTACTGGGCATCAAGGTGATGCTCACGATTTGGGAATGGGATATCGAAAGGGATATTGTGAAAACAAAACGAACGATGGCGGCGCTTTTCCTAGGGCTATTTGCGCTTATCGCCACAAGTTGCTCGAGCAGTTCCACGGAAGACACTGCTGCACCAGCCGAAACGGCCGAAGTAAATGAGTGTTCGCCGGAGAGCCTTCAGACCGTGGCTGCTGGCACCCTGACTATTGCGACAGGAGAGCCAGCCTATTCACCATGGGTTCTCAACGATGCGCCTGAGAAAGGCGAAGGATTCGAAGCGGCTGTTGCCTATGCAGTCGCCAAGCAGTTGGGATATTCAAATGACCAGGTCACATGGATTCGTACGACATTCGACTCAGCCATCGCACCAGGACCAAAGAGCTTTGACTTCAACATTCAGCAGTACTCGATCACTGATGAACGGAAGAAAGTCGTTGACTTTTCTAGCGCCTACTACTTCTCGAATCAGTCCATAGTCTCCTTTAAAGGAAGCAAAATTGAGGGCATCACCACCATTGCGGATCTCAAAGCCAAGGGCGCCGTGTTAGGTGCTGCTGTCGCCTCCACTTCTCTTGACACCATTGAGACTCAATTCGGTCTGAAGGCGCAAGTCTTTAACGACAACGCTGCCGGCGTCGCCGCGCTTAAGAATGGACAGATCGACGGCCTTGTAGTGGACCTACCAACAGCCTTCTACCTCTCAGCAGTTGAGGTCCCTAACGGCATCATCGTCGGCCAAGTAGAAAACCGCGATTCCAATGATCAAGGTGCGGGCTTACTTCTTGCCAAGGACAGTCCAATCACCAAGTGCGTCACTGCTGCCGTCGATGCAATTCGTGATAGCGGTGAACTCAAAGAGATCACTGATAAATGGTTGGCGACCACTGCTGGAGCGCCATATCTCTCGTAACTCCGAGCGAAATCGGGAAGTGAATGAGTCAGAATCGACCCGAGGAGGGTGCGCCTAGAAATAGGCGCACCCTTTCTCGACATTCGCGCGCCGCAGGAGGCTTGCCAGAAGTTCGAGGAGATTGGCAACCTAGCGAACGAGAGCTAAAGCGGCGTGCGTATCGACAAGGCGCAGCACGCAGATATGGGCTCATCGCAGCAGCGTCGAGCATTTTGGTGCTCGGCACTCTCGCAGTCATTCTCGTGAGCTCTCCTGGATTCAAAACTCTCTCCGACACATTTTTTAATTGGGCCTACGGCGCAGAAGTATTACCAAAAGTACTTTTGGGCTTTATGACTAATGTGATGTTGACGATAATTGCAGGTACATGCGTAGCGATTCTGGGTTTAGCGATTGCATTATTACGCACCTCGCGATCGCCAGCCTTGACCCCATTCCGTTTCTTAGCCACGATCTATGTGGATCTCTTCCGAGGAATACCCATGATTCTGGTCATTCTCTTGGTTGGATTTGGGATTCCGGCGCTTCGAATACCTGGCTTGACCAACAGCGTATTAATCCTTGGAACCACGGCTGTGATCATCACCTATACCGCGTATGTTGCAGAAGTTTTACGAAGCGGCATCTTGACGGTACACCCAAGTCAACGCGCCGGTGCACGATCACTGGGGCTCTCGCATTTCCAATCTCTGCGCCATGTAGTTTTGCCTCAGGCGCTAAAGCGAGTCACGCCACCACTCTTAAATGACCTTATTGCTCTTATCAAAGATACCGGTTTGGTATCAATTCTCGGCGTCACTGATGCTGTTCGTGCTGCGCAAATTGCGAGTAGTAGATCCTTTAATTACACCCCTTATGTGATTGCTGCAATCGTCTTCTTGTTAGTGACGATACCCTTGACGAGATTTACTGACCGTGCCATGCGGCGATCGATAGAGCGGCAGAATGCACAGGGGTTGGCATGAGTAACAAGAGTGCGCTGCGGGTCGAATCACTTCGTAAATCTTTCGGAAGCGAAACTGTCCTGGACTCCGTCTCTTTTGATGTTCCTGAGGGCACCGCAACTGTGCTCATTGGAGCCTCTGGCTCCGGAAAATCAACGCTATTACGATGCATAAATCTACTTGAACAGATTGACGATGGTGCAATCTTCTTAGATGACGATGAAATCACAAATCCTGAGATAGATATGGATAAAACTCGCCGCAAGATTGCGATGGTCTTTCAGGCATTCAATCTTTTTCCGCACATGACCGTTCGTCAGAACATCACGCTCTCGCCCATGATCGTCCATAAGTACTCCAAAGCGCAGGCATATGAACGGGCCGATGCGCTCCTAAGGCGTTTTGGTTTGTATGAAAAGGGCGACCAATATCCCGATCGACTCAGCGGAGGTCAACAGCAACGGGTGGCAATCATTCGCGCCTTGGCAGTGAATCCTCGCGTACTTCTTCTCGATGAAGTCACCTCTGCATTGGATCCGGTTTTGGTCAATGAAGTGTTGATGACGGTCAAGGAGTTGAAGGAAGATAAAGCTTCAGCTATGACCATGGTGATTGCCACCCATGAGATGGGCTTTGCGCAACAGGTAGGGGACCAAGTCTGTTTCCTTGAATCCGGCGCCGTCGTAGAGATCGGACCTTCAGCGCAGGTGCTTCAGCAGCCAGGGGATGCGCGCACCAAGGACTTCCTTCGAAAGGTTCATGAAGCAGGACGCCTCTAAGTGGCAGAAGTAAACTTCGAGATCTTCGAGGGTGATCAGAATTCATCGGTGATTCTCCATGTTCCACACTCTTCCCGAATGATTCCAGAAGATATTCGGGCTGAAATCCTCCTCGATGACGCAAACCTGGAAGCAGAGCTCGACGAGATGACCGATAGTCGAACTGATTTTCTAGCAGAGCGGGCGGCAATCGGGGCACGGATCAAACCTTCGATATTCATGAACAGGCTATCGCGCTTGGTTATCGATCCAGAGCGATTTCCTGATGACCGCGAGGTTATGAATGAAATTGGCATGGGTGCGGTATATCTCAAGACATCAACCGGCCGTGATTTGCGCCGGGTCAACAAGACTCGTGATCAGTTAATGATTGACCGTTTCTTCACTCCTTACTCGCAATCGCTAGAAGATCTAGTTCGTAGTCGCCTGAGAGTGAATGGATTCGTCACCATCGTCGATGTGCACTCCTATCGAATGATTGAGCACCCCAATGGAGTCAATAAAGGGCAACGACGACCACCGGTATGTCTTGGAGTCGATGATTTTCATACCCCCGATTGGCTCTGCGAATTGGCAACTGAATCATTTAGCCAGGTCGGCGAAGTGGTAATTAACGAGCCCTATTCGGGTACCTATGTGCCGCTATCGCTCTACGAGAGCGAGAATCGAGTGAGCTCGGTGATGATGGAAAATCGCGAAGATGTACTTTCTCCCCAAGAGATTGAAGGAACTATCGATGCGCTGAGAGCGTTGATCGATGGTATCGAAGCAGCGCGAGCGCGCGAAAAGTAGAAACCCCTGACGGTATGAGTCGTCAGGGGTTTCTGATCTGAGAGATTTAGATATCGAAGTAGAGCTCAAACTCTGCTGGATGTGGTCGAAGTCGAACATAGTCGACCTCTTCCTTTCGCTTGAAAGCAATCCAGGTGTCGATGAGATCTTGAGCGAAGACGCCACCTTGAGTGAGGAATGCATGATCTTGTTCGAGGTTATCGAGCACTTCGCCGAGTGAGCCAGGAACCTGAGGAATTGAGGCAGCCTCTGCGCCTTCCAACTCGTAGAGATCCTTATCTACCGGCTTTGGCGGCTCGATCTTGTTCTTGATTCCATCAAGCCCTGCCATCAACATCGCGGCAAATGCGAGGTATGGATTAGAGGATGGATCTGGGCATCGGAATTCGATGCGCTTTGCCTTGGGGTTCGATCCAGTGATGGGGATTCGGATGCAGGCCGAGCGATTACGAGCCGAGTAGACCAAATTCACCGGAGCTTCATATCCGGGAACAAGTCGACGGTACGAGTTGACCGTTGGGTTGGTGAAGGCAAGTAGTGATGGCGCATGCTTGAGTAGCCCGCCGATATACCAACGCGCCATATCAGAGAGGTCGCCATAACCCTCACCCCAGAAAAGTGGCTTTCCATCTTTCCAGAGCGATTGGTGCACATGCATACCCGAACCATTATCGCCAAATAGTGGTTTGGGCATAAAGGTTGCAGTCTTTCCTGCCTGCCATGCTGTGTTCTTGATGATGTATTTGAACTTCATCAACTCGTCACCGGCGCTCAAAATGTCGGTGAACTTGTAGTTGATCTCCATCTGACCAGCAGTTCCAACCTCGTGGTGAGATCGCTCAACGAGTAATCCGACCTTCCCAAGGTTCATCACCATCTGATCACGAAGATCTGCAAATTGATCCGTAGGCGAGACTGGGAAGTAGCCGCCCTTGATTCGGGTGCGGTAGCCGCGGTTTGGCGTGCCATCTGCGTCATATTCGATTCCGGTGTTCCATGCGCCTTCATAGGAATCGATATGGTGATAGGCCTCGTTCATTCCAGTCTTGAATCGAACGCTGTCGAAGACATAGAACTCTGCTTCTGGAGCAAAGAATGCTGTATCAGCGATGCCGGTTGAGCGCATGTACTCGACCGCTTTCGCGACGATGCCTCGTGGATCGCGTGAGTAAGGAGAATTATCAATTGGGTTATGGACCGAGAAGAGGATGACGAGAGTTTTCTCTTTACGGAAAGGATCAATAAAAGCCGAACCAGGGACGGGCAGCAATTTCATGTCAGACTCGTGAATTGATTGGAATCCACGAATCGATGAACCATCAAACATCAATCCTTCGGTGAAGACTGCATCATCAAAGGACTCAACTGGGACATTGAAGTGGTGCTGGATTCCTGGCAGGTCGATGAACCGAACATCAATCAGTTTGACATCTTCCTTCTTGATAAAGGCAAGAATCTCGCTTGCGCTCTTAAACATCGTTATTCCTCTCTTCTTTCTTCTTCTCTTCTTCCATTTTCATTCTCCGGAGCGGGCGCTCGAGAGTGTTGCTCATACAGGTGGATGAAGAGCCTTTCACTCGGATGAAGGGCGCTCCAACGAGACGACGGTAGGCCATAGCGGTGAAACAGGGATAACCCCCATGTTTCGGGATTGTTACCACTGGTCCGCGCTGCCCAATGGCTTGCACCCAGGGTTGGACCTAGGCTTTCACCATGAGCGAACCCACCGCTGGCCCGAGCTCTAATGCTGGGGTAGAGCCTGAGGGCGCCAGCTACATCAGGCGCCTTTTTGCACTCTGCCTCGATTGGTTGGCTTGCTCTTTGGTGGCCCGCCTCATCAGCCAAGATCAGGGTCTCACTGGATGGTTGACCTTGCTGATCTTCTTTCTCGAAGTTGCTTTTTTCACAGCGTTACTGGGCGGTTCGGCTGGCCAGATTATCGTGGGAATTCGAGTCGTCGATATCGAAACAGGTATGAAGATCGGGGTTCTGGCAACTTTCCTACGGACATTTCTGATCTGTTTGGTAGTTCCACCACTGCTAACGGTTCATGGTCGGGGAGTTCACGACCGAGCAGTGCGAAGCGTTGCAATACTTAATAATTAGCGCTTAGGGATCTTTCGCATATTAGGCATCGGGCCCTTAGGCATCGGCAACTTTGCGCCACCTAGAGACTTTTCGCGAGCTCGAGCTTCGCGCAGTTGCGATTTTGTTAACTTCTTGGGAAGTTTCTTCAGATGCTTTTGCAACTTACGAAGTGGTACTCGCCCTTGATCTTCGCCAACGAGCACTTCGTAGACTGGGACACCAGATAAAAAGCGTTCCATCTTTCTGCGCTCATCAGTCATCATCACACGCACATTGTTGCTGCCCTCGCCGGTGATCACCACGCCGGCGCGACCAAGACTTCTGTGCACCAGATCTTGGTTACGAGCAACTTGTACACCTGCAGTTGTTGTCCATCCTTTGCGAATTGACATCAACACACTTGCTCCGGCCCCTGCCTGACCTTCGATTGATGAATAGGCGGATGATTCGGCCAAGCGAGAGAAGAGAAAAAGAGTGGCGATGAGTGCAAAGGGGATAGTCATTAACGAGATATAGATCGTTCGACCAACTACAACACCGATTCCGATGCCGATGGCCATCACCAGAGTGAAGACCACTCCCAGAAGCAGCGGTAACAATGGCCTCGCCTCGCGGGTTACCCCATAAGCCTGTCGCAGGGTCTTGATCCACTCGGGAGTCTTGCGAACTCTCTTTTCCTTTGCCATGGCGTGAAGATTACCCTTTCTCGTCCTCTACTTGCTCCAAAGTCGGAGCGGTGCCACCCAGTCGCGCTGGCGCCCACCATTGACCGGTGTGATCATCTGGGTATTCGGCCTGCACCTTCCGTAAGAGATTTTCGAGTGCGCTTTTGATTTGAGCTTCCGCGCGCTCAACCTCAGTCTCACGAGTGAAGTAGAGCGGGTCACCTATATATATAGAGATGGGGATGGCATTGCGTCCCAAATCTCGCTTGCGCCCTTTGGTCCAAATCCGCTGACTTCCCCAGACGATAGTGGGAAGTACCGGTACGCCCGCTCCGATCGCCAAGCGAGCAGCGCCGCTCTTCATCGATTTAATCTCGAAACTCTTTGAGATTGTAGCTTCAGGAAAAATTCCAACGATTTCACCGGCACGAAGAGCTCGAAGTGCCGCAACAAACGAGGCTGATCCAGAGTTTCGATCGACGCTGATGTGATGCATTCCGCGCATCAGCGGTCCGGCAATTTTATGATCGAAAATTTGTTTCTTTGCCATATATCGAACGAACCTCCGCGCTGGGAGTGCAGCAGTCCCCGATAGCGCAAAGTCTAGGTAGCCAATGTGGTTAATCGCCATCACAGCGCCACCTTTGCGCGGAATGTGATCGTCACCCTTGATGGTGAATTTCAATCCGAGATAACGCCAGAAGAGTTTGATCGCGATAACGACAAACGGATAGACCCGATCAGTCATGGATCGCAATCGCAGCTTTTGCTTCACGAGCCTGCGCATAAAGTTTGCCGGCGCGGTAACTGGAACGAACCAATGGCCCACTCATTACGCCAGCGAAACCAATTTCTTTTGCTAGTGCAGCTAATGCGACGAATTCATCTGGTTTGACCCAGCGTTCCACAGGATGATGTTTCGCAGTTGGCCTGAGGTATTGGGTAATCGTGATGAGATCACAACCAGCCTGATGCAAATTGACTAGCGCCTCTTCGATCTCTTCCCTGGTCTCGCCCAGACCAAGAATGAGATTTGACTTAGTAATCAGACCAAAATCGCGCGCCTGCGAGATGACTTCAAGTGATCGCTCGTAAGTGAAGGCTGGACGAATCTGACGAAATATCCGTGGAACCGTCTCGAGATTATGTGCGAAGACCTCTGGCTTTGCGCTAAAGACCTGTTGAAGCAATTTAGGTCGAGCATTGAAATCTGGTGCAAGCATCTCAACACCGCAGCCTGGGACTAGTTCATGGATTTTGATGATGGTCTCGGCGTACAACCACGCGCCTTCATCGTCGAGGTCATCGCGGGCGACGCCAGTGACCGTTGCGTAGCGAAGCTCCATTTTCGCTACAGATTCGGCGACACGGCGGGGCTCGTCGCGATCTAGAGGTTCTGGTTTTCCGGTATCAATGTTGCAGAAGTCGCATCGCCTTGTGCAGACCGAACCACCAATGAGGAAGGTTGCTTCCCGGTCTTCCCAGCATTCGAAAATGTTTGGACATGCAGCCTCTTGGCAGACAGTATGCAGACCTTCGCCACTGACCAGCGATCGCAGACTTGTGTACTCGGGCCCCATCTTTGCCTTGGTCTTGATCCATTCGGGTTTGCGTTCGATAGGGGTGAGCGCATTGCGTGCCTCGATACGAAGCATACGGCGACCTTCGGGAGCGGGTGCGCTCATGCGATCACATTCTCCATTTCTCGAATCAGCTCTTCTTCTAAGAGAGGAAGCACATCGGCAATTTGTATCTCACGGCCCAGCTCGGCGCTGATAGAGGTGGTGACGACATCAGGGATACCACAGGGGATAATCTCTTCAAAGAATGCAAGATCGGGATTGACATTAAGTGCAAAACCATGCGTGACGATTCCTTTTGCAACCCGGATACCAATTGCCGCAATCTTTCGCCTTTCCACTCCATCTTCAATCCACACACCAGAGTTCTCACAAATTTGGATGGCTTGAATATCAAAACGACGCAATGTAGCAATAAGCGCTCGCTCAATTGTGCGAACGAAATCGACGACCTTTGTCGGTTCTCTCAATTTCACAATTGGGTAGCCAACAATCTGCCCTGGTCCATGCCAAGTGATTTTTCCTCCACGATCGACATCGATGACAGGCACGCCGTTGGTTGGCCGATCTTCTATGTTCGTTCGGCGGCCAGCCGTGTATACCGACGGATGCTCGAGAAGAAGCAAGGTGGATGAAGCATCACCACGGAGTATGTCCTCGTGTAGCGCTCGCTGCATAGTGAGCGCTTCTGAGTAATCAATCAGGCCCAATCTTTGAGTACGCAGCTGCGATCGCGTCAGAATGGCCATAGCCTGAAGCCTACCTAAAGGGGCGTAATCCACACTATTTTCCAGGCGGCGTATAGAATCTGAACTCTTCGTCCCCATTAAGTATCGCTGCTTGCTGAGAGGAAATTCACCCCGTGACCACAGAAATTGACGCTACTCATCTCTCACGGCGAACTGGCCGCGCTCGAAAGGGCCTATGGATTGCCATCGTCGTTGTTATCGGTTGGCTGGCGATCGGCGGAGTTTCGGGACCTATTTTCTCCAAGATCTCAACCGTGCAAGAGAATGACAATTCGGCATTCCTTCCTGAAAGTGCTGAATCTACTTTGGCCAGCAAGATCACCGTTAAATTCTCCGACCAAGCTGCAGACTTGTTGCCCACTTTGCTACTTTTCGTCGGCGATGTGAGCCCACAATCTAACCCCCAGAGATTTGCAGAACTTAACGACTATGCAGCCAAACTTGGGAACAAAGTTCTACCTCAATCAAATACCCCTCTGAGTGAATACTTCATTCCAGGTCCGCCTTTGCAAGCGATTGCCTCAAAAGATGGTAAAGCAGCACTCATAAATGTGCAGCTCAATTCGAAGATTGCCGGCGAAAATATCGAGGAAGAGCCGGCGCTACCGTTGATCATTGACTTTATCCGCGAGGATCTAGAGAAGAATTTCGGTCAAGGGGGAGTGCAAACACATATCACCGGACCGGGTGGAATATTTGCCGATCTCTTTGGTGCCTTTGGCTCCATTGATACTCGTTTATTGACAACAACGCTCTTTGTGGTGGCAATCATCCTGATCATCGTCTATAGATCACCCATACTCTGGGTGATTCCACTCATGACCGCAGCTATCGCACTTACCTTCGCCACTTTGATTGTCTATTACCTCGCCAAAGCAAACATCATCGATCTCAACGGACAAACTCAAGGAATTTTAGATGTTTTGGTTTTGGGTGCGGCGACCGACTATGCGCTGCTACTGATTTCACGATATCGCGAGGAGTTGCATCAACACACATCCAGATTCGATGCGATGCGAGTGGCACTTCGTGGGGTAGTTGAACCGATCATCGCATCTGGCTCAACAGTCATTGCCGGTCTCATGGTCTTACTGCTCAGCGATTTATCAAGCAATCGTGGCCTAGGACCCGTAGGTTCTATTGGGATCGCATGCGCGATGTTTGCTGCTTTGACCCTCTTGCCAGCGCTCCTTGTGCTTTTTGGCCGATGGATCTTTTGGCCTAGAAAGCCTCGCTACGGAGCAGAAGATGAGAAACTCTCGGGACTTTGGGCAAGAGTGGGCGGTTGGGTCGACAGGAAACCACGACAGCTATGGATTAGCACGGCGGTAATCCTCCTGATTTTCGCTGGTTTTTCGATGACCTTAAAGTCAGACGGATTGGCGCAGACCGACGCCTTCACTACTCGACCTGATTCAGTGATTGGACTTGAGAAACTGGGTGAGCATTTCCCCAGCGGCGAAGGTACTCCAGTAGAAATTATCGTGAAAGAGAGCGATCAAGCGCAGGCAATCGCTGCAATTTCGAAGGTCAAAAATGTTGACTCAGTCATTCCGGTGACCAAGTTCGATATGGCCACGATGACTCCCTCAAAAGAGGTCAAAGTAATCGACGGCAATGTGCTCTTGTATGCAACTTTGTCTGTGCCGGCAGATTCGACCGAAGCGAAGAACACCATTCCGTTGATCCGCCAGGCTGCTAAATCAGTAAATCAGGAAACTTTGGTGGGCGGACAGACGGCAATCGGATTCGATGTGGATCAATCCTCAAAGCGTGATAATCGTGTCATCATTCCGATCGTTTTGTTATTGATTGCTTTGATTCTTGGAGTTCTGCTTCGGAGCGTATTCGCGGCTGGACTACTGTTGGCTACTGTGGTCCTATCCTTCTTTGCCACACTGGGCGTTTGTGCGCTGGTCTTCGAATATGTCTTCGGATTCAAAGGTACCGATGCGAGCTTCCCGCTCTTTGCCTTCGTATTCCTTGTCGCCTTGGGCATTGATTACAACATCTTCCTGATGACCCGAGTTCGTGAGGAAGCCCTCAAGATCGGAACTAAAGCAGGTGTCATTCGCGGACTCACCGTCACCGGTGGGGTGATCACTTCTGCCGGCATTGTCCTTGCTGCGACTTTTGGTGTGCTGGGTGTCTTGCCTCTGGTCTTCTTGGCCCAACTTGGGTTCGCCGTCGCATTCGGAGTCTTGCTCGACACGATTGTGGTCCGTTCGCTCTTGGTTCCAGCGTTGGTTCGAATTCTGGGCAAAAAGATTTGGTGGCCGTCGAAACTTTCTCGAGAGGGAATCGATTGAGTTCACTTCGAGTTGGCCTTGTTGGCTATGGATTAGGTGGCAGGGTATTCCACGCACCTCTTCTTGTGGGTGCAGGTTTTGAGATCACCTCGATTCTCACCGCTGCACCCGAGCGAGTTGCTAGGGCAAGAGCAGATTTTCCCGATGCGCGAATCTGCTCCACCATGGAAGAACTCTTGGATGACTCGCATGGTGCACTTGATCTGGTAGTCATCTCATCAGCCAATCAGGCTCATGCCGAACAAGCATTAGTATCGATAGCAGCGGGGATTACCACAGTTATCGATAAGCCCGTGGGTCGAGACCTCCCTGAGACTAAGGCCATTTTTGCCGCAGCAGAGAGCGCTGGAGTAAAAGTGTGCGCTTATTTCAATCGCCGTTGGGATAGCGATGCATTGACTCTCAAGCGAATTATTCGCGAGCGCTCCCTTGGCCCCATCCATAGATTCGAATCTCGTTTTGAGCGATACAAGCCAGAACTTGCGAGCACTTCATGGCGAGAACAGAGCAACCGAGAGAGCGGCGGTGGCTGGCTATTGGATATTCAAACGCACTTAGTTGCTGGCGCACTAGACCTTTTTGGTCCAGCCGAAGTCGCGTTCGCCGCGATGCGGGATATTCGTGGCGCAACCGATGACGATGTCGTGATCGTCTTGCACCATTTGATGGGCGTAGATTCATATCTTACGGCCAGTGCAGTTTCTGGTTACCTCGGTCCACGAGTGCGATTGTCGGGACGAGCAGGGACTGTTCTCATCGAAGAGCTCGATCCACAAGAACAGATGCTCAAAGATGGCTTAGTGCCACATGGTGGCAAATGGGATCGGCCGACCAAATCCCAGGTTAAGTTATTCCAAGGGGATAACCGATCCTTCGAAGAGTTGCCGGCAGAGGATGGCAACTATGTCGAGTTCTATCAAAAAGTTCGAGCAGCTATCGAAGGTGATGGACCAATGCCTGTGTCAGCTAAAGATGCACTCGAAGTAGCGCGATTATTGGATATCGCTCGCGAAATCTCGCTCCGGTAACTCTCGATGATTGTCGTTGTTGGTGGAGGGCTAGCAGGGCTCCGTGCCGCGCTTACTGTGCAAGAAAGTGGGCAGCAGGTTCATCTTTTGGAAGCTGCTCATGATGCCGGTGGGCGAGTGAGTAGCGAGAAAGTTGATGGATTCACGATTGATCGTGGATTTCAGGTAATCAACCCGGGATATCAAGAGTTTCTCGATTTGGATATTCGCACTTTGATACACCCAATACCTGCAGGTGCAGTCGCTTTTGCGGCTAACGGCTGGCGATTCTTTGGCGATCCAAGAAGAGAGTTGCGCGATCTCGTTGGAGCGCTACCGGTTATTGCAGCTCAACCGATGGCGTTCGTTGCCCTACTCCGCGCCCTTTCGATATCACGATGTGATAGTCACGAATCTGCAGACACTTTCTTGCAACGCAATGGTCTAACCGGTGAGGTATACGAGAATCTCATAGAGCCATTTTTACGAGGCGTCTTCCTGACTTCACTAAGAGAGGTCGATGCCCGTTTTGCAAAGCGAGTGTTGCGCTCTCTTTATCGCTCCGTACCTGGACTGCCTGATGGCGGAGTCCGAGCCATAGCGGACGAATTGCGAAATCGACTTAAATCGGTGCAGTGTGGGGAGCGCGTGGAGCGAATCACGCGAGCCGGAAAAGGTTTCACAGTACACACGCCGAGCACCACCATTTCAGCGCGAAAAGTGATTGTTGCTACGGATTACAGCAGTGCAGCACAATTCTCATCATCCCTGCCATCGGTTGATTTTGCCCGCTCACATGCTTGGTATTTCACGCTCGAGGAACCGTTGGTTCGTCAACATCAACTTCATGTTGCTAAGGCTGGGACTGGTCCAGTGGTGACTTCCATCGATATTGCAAAGGTCGTGCCCAGTTACTCGCCCGACGGGAGAGGACTCTTATCAGTCACAACCTTAGAAGCATCTTCGGAAGAGGAGGTGCGTGAACATCTTGCTCGAATCTATGAAAGCGAAATTTTGGGCGAGCTCATCACTACATTCGAAATCCCTAACGCATTACCTATAATTGCGCCCGCGGCTCGTCGCTCTGGATATATCGATCAGGATGGTCTGGTTTTTTCTGGAGACTATCTCACTGAGCCATCGCAGAACGGCGCATTACTCTCGGGTCGATTAGCGGGCGCCCGAGTAATCAACAACTAAAGCATGTATTGAGAGCAGATTTGGCTATTCGCTAGCGAGCTTTGCAAGAGCCGGAGCAAGATGTGGGTAGTCGAAGGTAAATCCTGCCTCGTTGAGTCGCTCTGGCAGCACGCGTTTGGAGCCAAGAATCTCTGTTGAGAAGCCGCCGAGCGCAAGCTTCAATGCGAAGCCCGGAACAGGCAAGAGCGCAGGACGGCGTAGCGCCCTAGCAAGCGCTGCAGTGAACTCACTGTTGGTTGCTGGATTTGGTGCGGTCAGGTTGACCGGTCCGGTGATATCGCTATCAATTAAGAAATCAATCGCTCGCACTTGATCGTGCAGGGTGATCCATGACCACCATTGTTTACCTGAGCCCAATTTTCCACCGAGGCCAAATTTGAATAGCGGCATCATTCGACCGAGCGCTCCACCCGTGGGATCAAGTACCAGGCCCGTTCGAATCTTCGCTGTTCGCACCGACGGAGCGCCATCTGCGGCGCGTTCCCATTCGAGACAAACATGAGCAAGAAAGTCATCTCCACCACGATCATTCTCGTTGACCGCTCGATTGCCCGTTTCACCGTACCAACCAATTGCGCTAGAGGAGATCAGCGATTTGATCTTTAACTGTTCAGCGGCATTGGCAATTGTCGTTGTGCCGTAGAGGCGGGAATTAAGAATCTCGGCTTTATAGGTTGTACTCCACCGCTTATCGCCAACGCCTGCACCTGCAAGGTGCACGATCGCATCGACTCCTTCGAGAGCCACGAGATCAACCTTGCCCTCCATCGGGCTCCAAAAAGCTTCATCTTTAGCCCGTGGTTCACGGCGCACCAGTTTGATGACTTCGTCGCCTTTGGCTCGAAAGTGTGCGACGAGCGCAGAACCAATCAGTCCAGAACCGCCAGTTATTGCGATTGTCCGTGACATCCATACCCTTTCGGAGTTTTAGATACCGAGGTCAGCTTCGAACCGACCCAGTTCGAGCCGCTCTTTGAGCGTTCCGAGGAATCGCGCCGCATCTGCACCATCGACGATGCGATGGTCGTACGAGATTGCGAGATAGACCATGGAGCGGATAGCGATCTTCTCTTCGCCATCTGTCTCGGTGATCACCACTGGGCGTTTGACGATCGAACCAATGCCAAGAATTGCTACCTGTGGTTGGTTAATAATAGGCGTGTCAAAGAGCGCACCACGGCTGCCAGTGTTGGTAATAGTGAAAGTGCCACCACTTAATTCGTCAGGATTGATTTTGCTCTCGCGAGTTCGGAGCGCGACATCATTGATGCGACGGGCGATACCACCCAGATTGAGGTCACCAGCATCTTTGATGACAGGAACAAGAAGTCCGCGCTCGGTATCAACAGCTATTCCGAGATTCTCGGTGCCGTGATAGACAATGTTTTCGCCATCAATAGAAGCGTTAACCACCGGATGTTGCTTGAGCGCCTCGCAGACTGCGACGGCAAAGAATGGCAAGAAGGTGAGGTTGACTCCTTCGCGCTCTTGAAATGAGTTCTTCGCTTTAGCTCGCAATTTTGCGATCTTGGTGACATCTACTTCGATCACCGTGGTCAATTGAGCCGAGGTCTGTAAAGACTCGACCATACGAGAGGCAATAACTTTGCGAAGGCGCGTCATGGCAACTGTGGTACCTCGCAAAGGCGAGGCGGTCACATTCGAGGTTGACTTTGCGCTTGAATCTGTAGTCGCTGCGACAGGTGCTGGGGTGGTTGCGGCAGCAGGTGCGGGGATTGCCGCATTCGCCCGAGCCCGCTCAGCAGCCTCGTAAACATCCTGTTTTCGAATCCGACCGCCAACTCCGGTACCCGAGAGTTTCGCCAGGTCGATGTTTAATTCTGTTGCGAGCTTGCGAACCAGTGGAGTGACATAAGAGTCAGATTCCACGCGAGAGGTAGGCGCCGCGACGGAGTTCATCGGAGCAGCAACTGGAGCAGCAACTGGAGCAGCAACTGGAGCAGCAACTGGAGCAG
>CAZPIJ010000016.1:0-18206 GCA_964586805.1 uncultured Bifidobacterium sp.
AAACTTTTCAAAGGCAAAGCGCGGCATCTTCACCACAACATAATCAAGTGTGGGCTCGAACGATGCTGGCGTTTCTTTAGTGATGTCATTTTGGATCTCATCTAGGGAATATCCGATGGCCAACTTCGCGGCAATCTTGGCGATGGGGAAACCGGTTGCCTTTGAAGCCAAGGCACTGGAACGGGAAACCCTCGGGTTCATTTCGATGACAACAATCCGTCCATTCGTGGGATTCACCGCAAATTGGATATTGCAACCACCGGTATCAACGCCAACGGTACGAATTATGTCGATTGCAAGATTGCGAAGCTTTTGATACTCAACATCGGTGAGGGTTAGCGAGGGTGCAACAGTTATTGAATCACCGGTGTGAACCCCCATGGGATCAAAATTTTCGATTGAACAAATGACCACAACATTGTCTTTGTGGTCACGCATCATCTCGAGCTCAAATTCTTTCCAGCCCAAGATTGATTCTTCGATTAGCACCTCTGTAGTGGGGCTGTATCGTAAACCGGCGCCGGCGATCTCTCGAAGTTCTGCTTCGTCTTTGGCGATTCCTGAACCAAGTCCGCCCATGGTGAAAGAGGGGCGAACAACAACGGGATAGTTAAACCTCTCCGCTGCCGCGATACATTCATCAAGGGTGTGACAAATTTGGGAACGAGCCGACTCTCCTCCGATGCTTTCGACTATCCCCTTGAAAATTTCGCGATTCTCCCCACGATTGATTGCATCAACATTGGCTCCGATGAGCCGCACACCGTATTTCTCTAAGACGCCAGCATCATGAAGTTTGATGGCTGTATTCAGAGCTGTCTGCCCTCCTAAAGTTGCCAGGAGCGCATCGGGTCGTTCTTTTTCGATCACTTTAGTGACAAACTCAGGAGTGATGGGCTCGATATAGGTGGCATCAGCAAATTCGGGATCGGTCATGATTGTTGCAGGATTAGAATTGATAAGAATCACTCGCAAACCTTCTGCTCGGAGCACGCGACATGCTTGAGTGCCCGAATAATCGAATTCGCATGCTTGGCCAATGACAATAGGTCCAGACCCGATGACGAGCACGCTCTTGATATCGCTGCGTTTGGGCATCAGATGCCAGCTTTCGAGTTTGATTGCATCAGGTTGAGGAATCTATCGAAGAGATATGCCGCATCGTGCGGGCCGGCAGCGGCCTCTGGGTGGTACTGAACGCTAAATCCTGGCCGATCCAGCAGTTCGAGTCCTTCCACTACATTGTCGTTGAGGTTGATGTGCGAAACTCTGCCGCGTCCATAAACAGTATCGAAGACCCCATCAGTGGGCGCCTTTACCGCAAAGCCATGATTGTGAGCTGTAATTTCAACCTTCCCGGTGGATTTATCGAGGACTGGCTGATTTATGCCTCGATGTCCGAAGCGCAATTTGTAAGTGTCAAATCCTAAAGCTTGTCCGAAGATCTGATGACCGAAGCAGATTCCGAAAACTGGAAGAGAACGAGTAAGAATCTCGCGAACGAGAGATACCGTTTCGCGCATAGTAGAAGGATCTCCAGGTCCATTAGAGAGGAAAATGCCATCTGGATTACATGCTAGTAATTGATCCAATGTGACATCGAACGGAAAGATATGAACTTCGATGCCTCGCTCGGCCATCAACCGCGGCGTAGCTCCTTTGATCCCCAAATCAATCGCCGCAACGATAGCTTTCCGAGTACCTAGGGCAGGAACAACTACCGGTTGAACTATAGAAACATCGGCAACCAAGTTGGCTCCCGCCATCTGAGGGGCCTTTCGGACTCGTGTCACCATTTCTTCACGAGTCAAATCCATTCCTGAGAAGATTCCTACGCGCATTGCACCACAATCTCGAAGATGGCGAGTGAGCGCTCGGGTATCCACACCAGCAATTCCCACTATTCCATTTTCGATTAACTCCCCCTCTAGATTCCGCGTGGAACGCCAATTGCTCGATATTCGCGAAGGGTCGCGAACAACAAAGCCGGAAACCCAAATACGGCGCGATTCTTCATCTTCACTATTCATTCCGGTATTCCCAATGTGCGGCGCGGTCATAACCACAACTTGCCCGAAATATGAAGGATCGGTGAGCGTCTCTTGGTATCCAGTCATGCCTGTGGCGAAGACTGCTTCGCCATAAGTTTCACCCTTCGCCGCCCACGCACGCCCTTCAAAAATTCGACCATCATCCAAAACTAAGTAAGCAGTACTACTGCTCTCTTGACTCATAGCGGCTTCACCAGCTCTCCATTTTTTACCACTTGCCTCCCATGAAGGAAGGAGTGCATGACCTGTCCCGGCAGGCTGCGCTCTCGATAGGGATTATTACTGCTCTTGCTGGCGCTTTTGATTTCAGTGACCTTTCGTCGAATCTTCGTATCAACCAGAATGAGATTTGCCGTTGAACCGATTGCGATCGGTTGTCCATGAGTGCTCAAGCGGGCAATTTGTGCAGGAGCAAATGACATTCGGTCTGCAATCAGCGACCAATCTGCAAGTTTCGTCTCAATCATGCTCTCCTGAAGAACCGCCAAAGCATTTTCTAAGCCAATCATTCCGTTGGCAGCTTCGTTCCATTCGCATTCTTTACTCTCTTTAGGATGCGGAGCATGGTCTGTTGCCACGATATCGATAGTGCCGTCGGCGAGGGCCAACCGAAGTGCTTGCACATCTTCTTCTCTCCTTAAAGGCGGGTTCACTTTGTAGATTGGGTCGTATGAGGCTGCCAATTCATCGGTAAGCAACAAATGGTGTGGAGTGACCTCGGCGGTGACAGCGATTCCGCGAGCTTTCGCCCAGCGAATAATTGCAACGCTTCCTGCGGTTGAAACATGGCAGATATGCAATCGTGCTCCCACATGCTCTGCTAACAGCACATCACGAGCGATAATTGCCTCTTCGGCAACCGCTGGCCAACCCGCAAGCCCTAATCGAGCAGAGACGGCACCTTCGTTCATCTGCGCATTCTCAGTTAAGCGAGGATCTTGAGCGTGCTGAGCGATAACGCCATCAAACTGTTTGACATATTCCAATGCCCGGCGCATCACTAAAGAATCGGATACGCATTTTCCGTCGTCGCTGAAGACTCGAACTTTGGCCATCGAATGTGCCATCGCCCCCAATTCGGCTAACTCAGTACCGTGAAGTCCTTGGGTTACAGCTCCCACTGCGAAGACATCGCAATATCCGGCTTCGCGACCCAATCGAACTACCTGCTCTACGACACCTGCGGTGTCCGCGACAGGATCAGTGTTTGCCATTGCATGTACTGCGGTGAAACCACCGAGGGCAGCCGCGGCGCTACCGGTCCGAATGGTTTCAGCATCCTCTCTCCCCGGCTCACGCAGGTGCGTATGTAAATCCACCAAACCTGGAAGCATCTGGAGGTCGGATCCCTGAATGTGCACCTCTGCGCTATCGCCGGGTTTTAGCCTGCCCGCATCACTCAGCTCGGAGATCAGACCATCAATGATTCGAAGATCGACGCTCTTTCCGTCGAGATCTATTGCTCCTGTGATTAGGTAAGAACTCGGCGTCTCAAGGGGTTTTGATGAACTTCTATTCATGAACTCCTCCGAGCAATAGATATAACACGGCCATTCGCACGCTCACGCCATTGGCGACTTGTTCCAGAATCACTGAATCGACGGCATCTGCACAATCGGCAGAAATTTCAAGGCCGCGATTAATCGGTCCGGGATGGAGAATCAAGGGTGCACGATCACCTTTGGCGAGCCGTTCGCGATCCAAACCAAACAATCTCGAATATTCGCGAGCGCTAGGAAAAAATGCACTCTTCATTCGCTCTAGTTGGAGTCGGAGCATCATGACCGCATCGCACTCTTGGATAGTTCTATCGAAATCATAAGAGACCTCTGCAGGCCAATCGCCAACGCCCACTGGAAGTAAGGTAGGTGGCGCAACAAGTGTTACTTTCGCACCGAGTAGTGATAGGAGTAGGACATTGCTTCGCGCAACTCGCGAGTGCAAGATGTCGCCAACGATCGCAATCTTCAAGCCACTCAAATCTTCGCCAACACCTGTGGGATTATCCGAATTTCGTTTCAGGTGTTTGCGCAAAGTAAATGCATCTAAAAGGGCCTGCGTGGGGTGCTCATGTGTGCCATCGCCAGCATTGATCACAGAGCCGGTAGTCCACTCCGCCAATCGTTGCGCTGCCCCCGAAGCACCATGTCGCAACACCACCGCGTCGGCACCCATCGCCTGCAAAGTGAGGGCCGTGTCCTTCAAGCTCTCGCCTTTCGAAACACTGGAGCCCTTAGCCGAGAAATTGATAACATCAGCAGAGAGCCTTTTTGCAGCCGCTTCGAAAGATATTCGAGTTCGGGTGGAATCTTCATAGAAAAGATTGACCACGGTTCGACCTCGTAGTGTTGGTAGCTTCTTGATCGGCGCATCCGAAATGCGGGCCAATTCATCGGCTGTGTCTAAGAGGAGAATTGCGTTGCTCTTCGAGAGATCGGTGATTGATAGTAGGTGGCGGGATAACGAGGTGCTCTTCTGGCTACTCATTGGTGCTCGCAATCACGACTAGATCCTCACCATCGTGCTCTGAAATATGTACTCGTACTAATTCATCGTGTGAGGTTGGTAAATTCTTTCCGACATAATCTGCCCGTATTGGTAACTCGCGATGGCCCCGATCGACTAGAACGGCTAACTGAACCAAAGCCGGACGACCAATTTCACCTAAGGCATCCAAGGCTGCCCGAATAGTTCGCCCTGAATAAAGCACATCGTCCACCAGGACTACTCGTTTGCCATCGATGCTCTCCCCTGGAATTCGGGTGGGAGTTAGCGCCCGCGGAGGCTTGGATCGGAGGTCATCACGGTGCAGAGTGATATCGAGTGTGCCCACCGGAATTTCGTGTGAGTCGATACGACCCATCTCGTTCGCAATCCTCTCGGCGAGAAAAACGCCTCGAGTGGGAATTCCCAACAGCACTATGTCATCGCTGCCGTGATTCTTCTCAATGATTTCGTGGGAGATGCGAGTTAAAGCACGAGTGATATCCGCGCTACTAAGAACAGCCTTCATGGCCACCGTTCCTTCCTCGCCTCTCGGGACGAGTCTTAAAGGATCGAGTGCGACTATATCGGAGGGTCGGTGGATATCCGAAAACGACACCTCATCGACCGCCCTACCCTGCGGCCATGGAATTCGACCGGCTAGAGGCAATACGGGTGGGACAGGAGTTGAAGCGAATCCGCAGGCAGCGAGGGCTCTCGCTCGCAGAAGTTGAAGCCTTATCCAGTGGCAGGTGGAAAGCGGTAGTCATCGGTTCTTATGAGAGGGCAGACCGGGCCATCAGCGTAGGGCGACTGAGCTCCTTGATGGCCTGGTACCAAACACCCATGAGCATCCTCTTTCCGATGAACCCCTTACTGGATTCATCTACTATGACAAAGAGTGCAAGTGCTGTGATCTTCGATCTGAGGAGAAGGGGCGATCTATCTCGCCACTATCCAGATATCGCACGATTGATCGAAGCCATCATCAATATCCGGGGCGACTGGAATGGGCATCTGCTCACACTCCGCGAGAGCGACCTAAGACTTATTGCCATGGCACAAGCAGTTAGCTATCCGGCTCTCATTGAAGAACTAGGAATCAAGCATTTTCTTTGGCAATTGCGCTAAGGATCCCGTGAATGTATCGAGGCGAATCATCGGTCGATAGAGTCTTGGCAAGTTCAAGAGCCTCATCAATCACGATCGGCACATCTACTCCACTGATACTGCTCTGCAGGATCTCGAAGGTGGCGATTCGGAGAATATTCCGATCTACATTTGCTAGGCGATCGATATCCCAATTCTTGGCGTTCTTGTCGATGAGTGAATCGATCTCGATTTGCCGAGAACCGACCCCCTCGACAAGCTCCAATGCAAAGCGCGCTATTTCGTCCTCTGCGGTTGTGCGCTCCTTGACCAACCAGAGTGGATTCACTGACCGGATATCGCTCTCGTACAGGATATCCAGGGCTCGTTTACGCCCTTTCGAGCGTGCAGACATTAATTTGCTCGCCCGAGATAAGAACCGTCACGGGTATCGATTCGCACGAGTTCGTCTTGGTTTATGAAGAGAGGCACATTGACGGTAGCTCCGGTTTCCAGAGTCGCCGGCTTTGTTCCCGCATTGGATCGATCTCCTTGAAGACCAGGCTCTGTGTAAGTGATTCGAAGTTCCACTGAAGCTGGCAATTCAACATAAAGCGGTTCACCATCGTGGACTGCAACTATCGCTTGGACATTTTCCAGCATGTATTTGGCTGCTTCGCCAACTGTCGCTTCGGAGATGTACATCTGATCAAAATTCTCTTTATCCATAAAAACGAAACTCTCGCCATCCTTGTATAGATAAGTCATATCTCGCTTATCAACACTAGCTACTTCAACTTTCAGACCAGCATTGAATGTCTTCTCCACCACCTTGCCAGAGAGAATGTGCTTCATTTTTGTTCTTACGAAGGCAGGGCCTTTACCAGGTTTGACATGTTGGAATTCAACAACTGTCCAGAGCTGTCCATCGAGGTTGAGCGTCATGCCATTCTTGAGGTCGTTTGTCGTTGCCACTTTTTGTCCCTTGAAGTTCGAGTTAAACGCTATTGGTCGAGATTTAGCGGTGAAGCGAGGGTGCTATCTTACCGGAAGTATTCCTATTTCTGAGCCAGGATATTCGCGAGTGCTCGTAGGGCGAGCTCGTAAGAGAGTGGGCCGAAGCCACCAATTGTTCCCGTGGACACTCCCGAAATAACCGAAGTGTGTCGAAACTCCTCCCGTGCAAGCGGATTCGAAAGATGTACTTCTATCACCGGAGCGGTAAGCATTGCTACCGCATCACGAATCGCATATGAATAGTGTGTGAAAGCAGCAGGATTAAAGACGACAGGCATTTTCTTATCTGCCGCCTCATGTAACCAATGGATAATCTCGGTCTCACTATCACTCTGCTTCACTTCGACTTCAAGACCCAGGGTTTTTCCGGAAGCGATGCACAGTTTCGTTAGATCATCGAAGGTGATATCTCCGTAAATAGAGTGATCGCGCAGGTCTAGTCGACCAAGGTTTGGACCGTTTATTACCAGCACCTTCATGTCGAAATCCTCTCATAGGCTCTTCGAAGAACTGTATCTGCGACTCCTTCTAATCGAATGACCTCGTACTTGTCGTTGACCGCCACGAACCTCAATCCTGAGTTGCGAGCCTTCTTATCGCTCTGCATTGCCTCGAGAAGTTGATCCCAAGCTTGAAGCGGGTAACTGGTGGGCAGGTGCGCCTTTTTGAGTAGCGCCAGATGCCGTTCGAAGAGTGGGAGCGAAGCGATACCTATCTCGTATGAGAGGCTCGCAATGAAAGCTAAGCCAACGGCAACCGCATCACCATGGCGCCATTGGTAATTCTGGTGACGCTCTACGGCATGGGCCAGAGTATGACCATAATTCAAATTTTCCCTTAGATAGCTCTCGCGTAAATCTTGCGAGACAACATCTGCTTTCACTAAGACTGCGCGTTTGATCAACTCGTGCAGGGTTGGACTGCTTGGTTCGAGAAAATCCTCTGAATTCTCGATGAGCTCAAGAATCCCTCGATCGGCAATGAAGCCACACTTAATCACCTCGGCCATTCCAGCCCGCACTTCTTGCTCCGGCAGCGTGTTGAGGTAGTGGACATCTATCACGACAACACTGGGTGAATGAAAAGCGCCCACGAGATTTTTACCAGCAGATGTATTGATACCAGTCTTGCCACCAATTGCGGCATCCACCATGCCTGCCAAGGAGGTCGGAACTGCCGCCCAGCGAATGCCCCGTAACCAGGTTGCCGCTACGAAACCCGCTACATCTGTGGTGGCTCCCCCACCAAGGGCGATGATGGCATCGTTTCGCCGAAAGTGTTCTTGGCTAAGTCGCGTCCAGCAAGCCTCAACCTGTTGCACGCTCTTTTGGGTTTCGCCCTCGCCCACCAATATTGTCACGATTTTGGATTTCGACGCATCGGCGTAGTGCGAAAGTTCACTTTCAAGCGCCGCCGCCAGATCCGAGAGTTCAGCAGGGGCGATGATTGCAACTTTACTCGCCCCTTCAAGGACTGCCTTAAGGGAGTGCGAATTGGCAGTACCGAAGATAACTTCGTAACTATGTTCAGCCTGAACCTGAATACTGACACCCATCACGAGCCAGCCTTTGTGATTGCGATCTTCTGCGCTATTTCTTGGGCAACTTCACGGGCGCTCTTATTATCTGTATCCACAGTCAAATCTGCCATGGTTTCATAAATTTCGGCACGATCTTTGAGAAGTGCTACCCATTGCGCTCGAGGGTTATCCACCAGAAGAGGGCGGTCGCGATTAAATCCAATTCGTGGAGCGGCAAAGGCAATGCTCACTTTGAGATAGATGATGATGCCACCACTGGAACGCAATCGAGATTGCGAAAGTTTCGAGAGGATGGCGCCCCCACCCAAGGCGATAATGCGCAATCGATCCCCCGCACCATCGAGTGCACGCAGTACTGCCTCCTCCTCGCGAGCACGAAAAAATGCTTCCCCATCTTCTGTAAAGATTTCCGAAATTCTTTTACCGCACGCCTCTTCAATCAAGTGATCTGTGTCGATCACTTCGCCTCGCAGTATCTCGGCCAACGCACGGGAAGTACTACTTTTTCCGGCACCTGGTGGACCCATCACAATAATCGGAGGCGTGCTCATAGCTGGTTACTTGATTTCAAGGGCGTTGAGATAGCCCTGAATATTTCTCTGGATCTCACCCAGGCTATCTCCGCCAAATTTCTCCACCATGGCATCTGCTAAAACCAGCGCCAACATCGCTTCTCCCACTACTCCCGCTGCAGGAACGGCACAAACATCTGATCTTTGGTTAATCGCCTTGGCAGCTTCTTTTGTGGCAACATCGATGGTATCCAGCGCCTTTGGCACTGTAGATATGGGTTTCATGGCGATGCGAACGCGCAGTGGTTCTCCTGTACTCATGCCGCCTTCAGTTCCGCCGGCTCGACCCGTTCGCCGTTTTACCCCCGCATCGGTCATGTCGATCTCATCATGAGCAGCCGACCCACGACGAGTTGCAGTGGTGAATCCGTCGCCGATTTCGACCCCCTTAATGGCTTGAATGCTCATCAGTGCGCCAGCAATTCGCGCGTCGAGTCTCCGGTCCCAGTGCACATGAGAGCCAAGACCCGGTGGAAGATGAAAAGCAAGAATCTCCACGACGCCACCGAGAGTGTCACCTGAACGATGAGCCTCTTCAATCTCGGTGATCATTCGTGCGCTTGCTGCGAGGTCGCTCGCACGAACCGGATCAGAATCGATCCGTTCCATATCTGAAGGATTGGGAAGTTGATAATCATCGGGGATGCGAGCTTGGCCGATGGAAATTACATGGCTAAGGATGCGCACCCCTGCGGCTTGCTCGAGGAATAACCGCGCCACTGCGCCCAAAGCTACTCGTGCAGCAGTTTCGCGAGCAGATGCTCGCTCGAGTATTGGCCGAGCGTCGTCGAAGGCGTACTTTTGCATACCAACAAGGTCGGCATGGCCAGGGCGTGGTCGAGTTAATGGAGCGTTACGACCTAAGCCCGCCAACTCTTCGGCAGAAACAGGATCAGCAGACATCACCTGTTCCCATTTGGGCCATTCACTGTTAGCGACTTCGATCGAGATCGGGCCACCCTGGGTTACGCCGTGACGAACTCCGCCATTGATCGTGATCTTGTCCGCCTCAAAATTTTGCCGAGCTCCCCGTCCGACTCCTAAGCGACGGCGGGCGAGGTGGTAATCCAGATCCTTAGAGGTGACTGCAACATGTGCCGGCACTCCCTCGATTATTGCTGTGAGCGCAGGGCCGTGCGATTCGCCTGCAGTAAGCCATCTGAGCATTGGCCAATTCTCGCAGACAAAGGACCCTAGATGCCGCCAATTGGCTCGCCGCCGCTCTTGGCTTCCAGAAAGTCCAGGCCAAATCTGTGGTTTTACAACGGTTGTACGAAAGTCATATGAAGAGCAATAGGGCAGAGACCGATAGTGCAGGAGCGAACGGGTAGGAGATCCCTCTTCGTCGCGCGATCAATGCTCCCGGCAAGCCGACCATACTGGCAATAAAGAGCAACACCGTGAGGAAGGCAATGGGTTCGATTTCACGGAATTGTTCATTGAGCAGAATCAAGGCTGTGATCAACTTTATATCCCCGCGCCCGATGAACGAGGGAAACTTTTGGGTCAAAAGATACATGGCGATCAACCAGAAGGCTGCCAAAATTATGGCGGTTCGATTCTCTAAATAGCAGATTGCCAACACGCAAATGGCAGGTTTGGTGAAGATATCGGGTATGCGGCGTTCCCGACGATCGATCTCAGAAATGAGAAAAAGGGAGATTGCACATAATTGAAAAACGAGCGAATCGCTGAGCATCGCAAGAGCCAACACCAATAGAATCAGGAGCCAGGGAGCGATCGTGAGTGCGAACTTATTTTGAATGAAGTGAAGTAAGTAAAAAAGGATTCCAGCGATTGATAAGTGTTCTGCAATAAAGATCAGAGTGCCGGAATTCATCGGCTGAGGCTAAGGTAATGGGTAGTAGTGACGAGTCAGATATCAACAATTATTTCGACATTGAGCGTGAATCGAGGATTTTCACGGCATCTGTACGCATGTGCAGAGAAAGTTCCTCTTTGTTCACTCTGGATCCATCGCTCTTACTTAGCGCTCCAGCAGGTGACATAACTTCTAATTGACCGATTGCTTGCCAGAGAAGCAAATCCAAGCCATCGATTACTTTTCCTCCTGCGCTTCGCCAACGATTTAAGAGCGGGGTGGGCCATGGATGGTAAAGCGACTCGAAGAAGACACCCTCAGTGGAGTTGGGCACCAAATGATCGGTGGCCCCGTGAGGTGTAGTGGAAATAATCAATTGAGTCCCCACGCCAAACTCGCCATCGGATAGCTCTTGCCAATCCATGATGCTGACGATCGAGCTAAGTGCGGCGTTCACCAAGGCTTTACCCCGTCGTTCCGAGCGAACATAAACCTTTATGACTTTCGCAAGTCCGTCAACGGCAGCGACTGCAGAGCGCGCAGTCGCGCCTCCCCCAAGTATCACCACTTCAGAAGGTATCGCCACTTTGTGAAAGCTAAGTGCGTCACGGAAGCCTTGAACATCCGTATTAAATCCATGGCTACCTAGTTCATCGAATACGATTGTGTTTGCTGAGTTGGTTCTCTTTGCCATCTCAGTCAAGGAATCAAGGAGCGCCAAGGCCTCCTCCTTGAGAGGCATAGTTAAGGATAGGCCCCGAAATTCACCCTGATGCGAGGTGAGGAATCTGGCTAATCCTCCAGATTCCACCAGATGCCTTTCGTAGGTCCAATCCCAGCCAAGGAATCTGTATGCACTCTCGTGGATAGTTGGCGAGAGCGAATGACTGATGGGCGAACCGAGTACGGCTGCTTTTGTCATTGCTCTCCATCGAATCTGCCTGCACGAAGGTTCGCCTTGAACTCGCGTTTGAACTTAAGGAATTCGTCGTAAGATTTGGTGAACTTAGTGATGGTTGGTTCAGTAGTCACGAAGTATAACCAATCACCAACTTCTGGGTTGAGGGTTGCCTCGATAGCGGCTTTTCCTGGATTGCCGATGGGAGTCGGAGGTAGACCCTTTCGTCGATAGGTGTTGTACTCCGAGGAAAGTTGAAGATCCTTCGACGACACGGCAATTCTTCGTTCCTTAAGTGCATACAAGATGGTGCTATCCATTTGCAGAGGCATTCCTATTTCAAGACGATTGTAGATAACCTGTGCAATCCTTTTGAAATCACTCTCGCTAAAGCCTTCGGCCTGCACTATCGAGGCCAATATGAGAATCTGATACGGGGAATATCCAAGGCTTTCTGCGCGCGATTCTAGATCCACTTCCTGGGCCACTGACCGGAATTTCTCCAACAATCGATTTTTGACCGAATCAATTCCTTCGCCAGGGAGCAGGTTGTAGGTGGCTGGGAAGAGGAACCCTTCCGCATCCCGCTTGCCAAAACCTGGAACTTCAATGGATTGATTGAAGATTCTCTTGATTTCAGTCGCCGAAAAATCAAGGCGGAGCAATTCTTCACTTATTTCGTAACTTCGTTCACCTTCTCGTATCAATAAGACCATCAACCTGCGTTTGCGTTCAAGAAGTTGTGTAACTGCCTCGCTCCCCGGAATCCTAGTTTCGATAGCATAAGTCCCCGGCTGTATTCCCTTGGATTTCTCATTTTCCGTAGCAGCAGCAAAAAATGCTCGCGAGCTTTTGACTACACCAGCGTTGAAAAGTATCAAGGCAATCTGGTCACCGGAGGCTCCGTTAGGAATTACTATCGTCGTTTCTCCGCCGCGTTCATTCGGAGCATAATCGACGATGGGTGCCGGCTTCCTTGCCTCTCGAATCGCATAAGAAGAGATACCCAAGATGGTGACCGTTATTGCCAATGCCGCAGCAACCTTCGATCGCATTCGAATACCTTGGCTCCTATCTCTTTCCATGTTGATCCAAATATTCCTGGAGTATTTCAGTCGCAGCACCAGCATCAACTTTTGATCGCATGCTCTTGGAGTTCAACCCGCTCTCACGCAGCCGTCTCTCAGCCAACACAGTGGTAAACCGCTCGTCGACGGGAATTATCGGTAGTGAGGTTGCCCGACGCAATTGCTCTATGAACGCAAGGGCACGCTTCTCAGCGAGATTTCGTTCGATTTTTAGGTTTCGCGGCAGCCCAACAATAATTTCTGCAACCTCTTCTTGCTCTGCCAACTCGAGAATTCGAGAAATCATCTCTGCATCCTCTGATTCGCGCGTCAAAGTTGTGAAGGGCGACGCGAGAGTCCTACTGAGGTCCGAGAGTCCTATGCCAACCCGCACTGAGCCCAAATCGATTGACATAACCCGGCCCATCATGGGTTCTAACGGTGAGCTGGTATCCATTGGCTCCAGGTTAGCCAATTGCAGCGAGGTGCGCCTCTAATTCACCAATTGCTGCCGGTATTGCAGCTAAATCAGTGCCGCCTCCTTGAGCAAAATCGTCTTTACCGCCACCGCCACCGCCAAGAATTTTTGAGGCAAGTTTCACCATGGCCCCGGCTTTGATACCTGCAGCACGAGCCTTCTCGGAACTTTGGGCGATGACTATTGGTTTCTCTGCTGCACAGAATAGAACCACCAAAGAAATTTCGGATGCGCGTTGGGCAATCAACGCGTTAGACAAGGCGCGCAGATCATCGTTACTCAATTCACCTTCAACTTTTGCGATCAAAGCATGGCAGCGACCAATCTCTCTGAAATTCTTGGCTAGTGTCTCTGCTTGTCCAAGCGCCTGCTTACTCCGGAATTGTGAAAGTTCGCGCTCTGTAACTCGCAATTTTTCCAAGATCTGTTCTACGCGTTCAGGCAATTCATCAGGCTTGCTTCCCTTCACAAGCTCAGTGATGGAATTGATAATTAGATGTTCGCGTGCGAAGAAACGATAGGCATCCACGCCAACTAGAGCCTCGACTCGTCGGACTCCAGAACCAATAGAGGATTCGCCAAGGAGTTTCACCACGCCTAGTTGACTTGATCGCGAAACATGTGTGCCACCGCAAAGTTCCTTCGCCCAATCACCGACCGAAACCACTCGAACTTCATCACCGTACTTCTCACCAAATAACGCCATGGCTCCAGCTTTACGAGCTTCAGCCTGGCTCATCACCTCTGCGTTTACCGGGAGATCTCGTATGAGCTGAGCGTTCACTCGATCTTCAACCTCACTCATCGTGGCCTCGGAGACTGCACCGACTGCAGCAAAATCGAACCGAAACCGTCCAGGTTGATTCTCAGTTCCAGCCTGAGTCGCCGTTTCGCCAAGAGCTTCCCGAAACGACTTATGCACCATGTGGGTAGCAGTATGAGAACGAGAGAGCGCGCTTCTTCGATCCAGATCAATCTCTGCAAAAATCTGCTCGCCGAGAGTAAATTCTCCCTGGGACACTTTCCCACGGTGTACGAAAAGTCCTGGCAGCGGAGCCTGGACATCATCAATCTCAATCAGGGCCCCGTTTGTACCCACTAATCGACCCCAATCGCCGACTTGGCCACCGCCTTCAGCGTAGAAAGGAGTGCGGTCAAGAATCACTTCGACCTCTTCGCCGAGATGGACCGATTTCACTGGGACACCCTTACTGAGTAAGAAGGCGATCTTGGCCTCGCTATTTGCATGCTCGTAACCCAGGAAAATGCTCCTGCCTGCTACATCGATTGCAGATCGATAGATGGAGAGATCTGTATGGCCGGTCTTCTTCGCTTTCGCATCGGCTTTGGCGCGCAAGCGCTGTTCGCTCATAAGGCGAGTGAATGCCTCTTGGTCGACTTTGACCCCAATCTCCTCTGCCATCTCGAGCGTCAAATCGATAGGAAATCCGTAGGTGTCATGGAGCTTGAATGCATCATCACCAGAGATCATCGTTCCGTTCTTCTTGCGAAGATTTGATGCTGCGCTCTCAAAGAGCGTCGTTCCGGCCCGTAGCGTCTCTAAGAATGCATCTTCTTCGCTGGATGCAACCTTTCCAATTCGATTTCGATCAGTCAGCAATTCTGGATATTGCGGCCCCATTGCAGAAATTGCACTCTCCATGAGCTCTACGATCGTCGGCTCTTGAGCACCGAGAATGCGCATGTTACGGATAGTCCTGCGCATCATCCGTCGAAGCACATATCCGCGACCTTCGTTTCCAGGTGTGACACCGTCGCATATCAACATCGCGGCGGTCCGAGCGTGATCGGCAATCACTCGAAGAGAGACATCGTTCTTTCTGTTATCACCATATTTCTTACCGGTGAGTTCTGCTGCAACATCAAGAATCTTCTTTGTGGTATCAATTTCATAGATGTTCTCCACCCCCTGCAGCAATGCGGCGGTTCGTTCTAGCCCTAGGCCAGTATCGATACTCTTCTTTGGCAAATCACCAAGGATTGGAAAATCATCTTTCCCGCTCCCCGCTCCCCGCTCGTATTGCATGAAAACCAGATTCCAGATTTCAAGGTATCTATCTTCGTCGGCGACCGGTCCGCCCTCTCTCCCATATTCAGGGCCGCGATCGAAATAGATTTCCGAGCATGGTCCGCACGGTCCAGGCACGCCCATCGACCAAAAGTTATCTGCCATCCCTCGTCGTTGAATTCGATTGGCTGGAACGCCGACCTGCTTCTCCCAAATCTGCGCCGCCTCGTCATCATCGTGATAGACGGTCACCCAGAGTTTTGACTCTGGAAAACCATAGCCGCCATCAGAAACAGATTTCGTTAGTAACTCCCAAGCCAGTGCAATCGCACCCTCTTTGAAATAATCACCAAAAGAGAAATTGCCGCACATCTGGAAGAAGGAGGCGTGTCGGGTTGTTTTGCCCACTTCATCAATGTCGAGCGTTCGAACACATTTTTGAACTGAAGTCGCTCGTTGGTACGGCGGGGCTACTTCGCCAAGAAAAAAGGGTTTGAATGGCACCATGCCCGCGTTGACTAGCAGGAGATTTGGGTCATCTGCAACTAGTGAGGCAGAGGGCACCACGGTGTGCTTGAGGCCAACATTGTTCTCACTTTCGAAGAACGAAAGCCAGCGTCGTCTGATTTCAGCGGATTCCATATGGCGCTAGTGAATCTCTATTTCGAATTCTTGCTCTTGGCCTTGGTTTTGCTTCGCGAAGCCTTTGCGATTCCCCACGCAACTCCAGCGATCTTCGCTGCAGATCCTTTGGAGATGACCGAATCTGCCGAAGCCGAGAGCTTGTTAGCTAATGCCTCTACATTTCTGGTGAGGTTATCCACGCGCTCCAATTGACGGTTTGTCAGTTCAACAGTCGTCGTGACTTCTTCCAAGAGCGGAACTGTCTCAGTGGAGAGATTTTTGATTGCGAGTTTGGCCTCATCCAACACTCGGCTGAAGCGAATCACCGCATATGCAATAGCAATCGAGATTACAGCCAAGGCGCTGGCAGCGATAATCGCTGCAATACCTCCTGCGCTCATCACTTTCCCTCCAAAATCTCGCGAATCTTCCCCAGGGCGGTGCTGATCCGGGACTCGGCACCGTGATCAGAGGGTTCGTAGTATCGCCGACCCACTAGTGGGTCGGGCAGGTACTGCGCGCTCACAACTCCCTCGGGATAGTCATGAGGGTACCGGTAAATGCCACTCTGACCGAATGGCGAATTGCCATCTCGGAGGTTTTTTGGGACCTCGCCGATATCTCCAGCCGCGATATCCCCTTGCGCCTTAGCCATTGCGCGGGCGAGGGCATTCGATTTCGGAGCAAGCGCGCAATAGACCGTGGCATGCACCAGCGCGTAGTGACCTTCTGGCGCGCCGACGAGCGCTACAGCTTCGGCTGCAGCGGTGGCGATAACCAACGCCTGTGAATCTGCCATCCCAATATCTTCACTTGCCAGGATCACCAATCTTCGAGCGAGGAATCGAAGATCCTCTCCACCCGCGATCGCTCTCAATAGATAGTGCACCGCTGCATCGACATCCGAGCCCCGGACAGATTTGATGAAAGCGCTGATGATGTCGTAATGCAAATCGATATTGAAATCTACTAGTGCGCGGTCAGCGCTCGCCGCAACGCTTTTGCGAGTGATTCTTCCCGATTCATGTGCCCCTGCAGCAGCTTCGAGGTAGGTCAGGAGTCGGCGAGCATCTCCATGGGCAAGATTGATGAGCTCTTCGCTAGCTTCTGAATCGATAACAAACTCACCGGAGAGTCCCAAATCAGAGGAGAGCGCTCGCTGGATGATGATCTGTGCATCTTTTCGTGAAAGTGGCTCCAACCGAACCACGAGAGATCGCGAGAGCAGTGGAGTGATAATCGAGAAAGACGGATTCTCTGTTGTGGCTGCGACCAAGGTGATGATTCGATCTTCAACCGCCGGCAGCAGCGCATCTTGTTGGGCCTTATTAAACCTATGTACCTCATCGATGAATAGCACGGTCTCAGTTCCACGGTGACTCAATTGAAATCGAGCGCCATCAATCTCCTCGCGCACATCTTTTATGCCGGCCGAGACTGCCGAGAGCTGACGAAATCTTCTTCCATCAGCCAGAAGGAGAGCTAAAGTGGTCTTGCCTGAACCGGGTGGTCCAAAAAGAATCAACGAAGGTGGCGCGCCCTTTTCTCTGGCAATCAACCGAGCAAGGGGTGAACCGACTTGCATCAAATGCTCTTGACCGACAACTTCAGCCAGCGTTCGAGGGCGCATCCTGGCGGCCAGTGGTGCCGAAGAAGAAAGTGTCTCTTGATTATCGAAGTCGAATAGGTCCACAGGCGCCTATCTATCTCGCGCGCACATCACTGAAGCTCAGGAAGGTGAACGCTCGGCGAGTTATGGTCTCGGTGCGCACGCACGGCGGATTCGTGATAATTCTCAAGAAGCTTTATGTTCTTTGACTTCGTGTAAGGGCGACCATCGACAATGGGTCCCTCAACCCCATCAATAACAGCGGCTACATCCTCGCCGTCAAGTGTTTTGTACACCTCTAATGCGTGGGCAAGTGAAAGGACTTGATCGCGATGATCTTTGAGAATCTTCTCGGCATTCTTCAAGAGGACTGCAAGGTTTCCTTCGATCCGATCAGCGAGTGAGCGACGCATCTCTTTATTGGCATCTCCCCTCTTCTCTTTACCACCACCAGGGGCTCCAACCTCGAATCTCTTGTTTGAAGCATGTGAAGAGACAGTGGAGCCCATACCCCAATGGCCTTCCATGAAGCTTGCAATCGTGGTTGCACTCTCTAAATCTCCAGAAACTCCGGATGAGTTATCTCCACCAAAAAACATCCGCTCGCCAGCAAGTGAGGCAAGTGAGACCAAGATGTCGGCTTCGTATTCGCTCTTCCATCGAGTGAATTGGTCATCAGGCGGGATGCTGGCCACCATGCCAAGGTAATCTGAACCTTTTTCAATTGTTGCAAGGTCAATCATCATGTGCCGGCGCACAACATGAGCCATCACACCATGGCACGCTTCGTGGATAGCCACCGCATGCCGTTCCCGTTCGATGTATTCAACATCCTCGGGCGGCCCGAGCTCCTTCAATTGTTTTGCTTTGATTACATCAGGCCAAGTGATTGTGGTACGCCCACTTCTAATCGCATAAATCAATGC
>CAZPIJ010000016.1:18306-22442 GCA_964586805.1 uncultured Bifidobacterium sp.
ACATAACCACCGAATTTCTCGATCTCCTCGGGCTTCTCGAGGAACATCAGATTCTCTCGGATGCGCGCAAGCACATGATCCTGCCCCCAAACATCCGTAAATCTCGTCCGGATGTCATCAGGGAAATACACATCAATCCCTCCGCGCGAGAGGAACCAGAAGATTGCCACGAACTGAATCAGGATAAAAACCACTGCAAACATCAATTGTGCGATAAATGGCAAAGCGGTCCATAGCGCCGCTGGCGCCAAGAAGAGAGCTCGAACCGGAGCTTCGTCATAGATTGCGCCGAGAATGACTGCAAGGAGCGCGATGAAAAGCAGGAGTTTTATCGCTCTCGAAAGTCTAAATCGATTCCAATCGCTAATGCGATGGATTGTTCTGTCGAAAAACGAAAAATATCGCTGCCAAATTCCGTGATAGGGCGATGCATATTCTGAGATAAGGAAGTGGATCTGTCGGAGAATTTCAATTCCTGCCAACAGGAAGAGCCACCATGCAGATTTACTTGTTCCTCGCATCGCATCGACAAATCCAAGAAGTGGATTGCCTGCCATCTCTGACCAGACCAATACAAAGAAGGTGATGGTGAAGGCAACCAGGAACTTGAGCCTATCGAAGAGACTGAGATGGATTCGCGTCTTACGATCAGTATCGCGCGGTCTGCTCTCCAATTGAGTGATGTTCACCATGATTATCGCCTGCCCTTCACTGTGAATGATTTGACGATTTCATCCACAGTCTCTTGTGATTCATCGAAACACTCGGTAGTGCAACGAACAAGGAAGAAATAGATTGATCCTCGATCATTCGATAGCAGCGCGGTCTGGTGTACCGTTTCGTTGCCGCCATTCTTCAAAGTAAAAGAAAATGTTGTTTGCAAACCTCGAGCCTGTTCGGTAACTACTTCCTGCTCGCCGAGTAATTCGAAGTCGTTGACAACCTCTGAACTTCCTGCAATCAATTCGGTAACTGGTAGCACCAAATCGCGCAGTCCGTTGTATGACATCGCATCACTCTCTTGGATGGTCAACGCTCGTACTCGTGCGAAGGCGGTGAGAGATTTGGGTGGATCGAGTCGAAGAACTTCACGAGCACTTGTCTCTTTGCTCTCACTAAAGGCTTTCTGCCACAAAACTAAATCTGCTTTAGTCTTGGCCGCATCGTCAGCACCCTCAACTTCATAGGATCGGATATCTTCCTCTGGGATCTCATGCCAGGTGGCAGGAATCGTGAAGTAGACGCCCAACTCTGAGTTCTTGGCATAGATTTTCGAGGGCGCGCCACACGAGCCCAGTAGGAGAACCAGGGCGCTCCATAGGAGTAACCGCTTGATCTGGGAAAGCGGCCTCATCTATTAATTCTCTTCTTTCTTTCCCGCCCCAGCAACCGCATCAATGCCTGCTTCACGGCGTTGAGCAGCGGTTATAGGCGTAGGAGCGCCAGTCAAGGGATCCCCACCACTTGCGGTCTTGGGAAAAGCAATCACCTCGCGAATGGAATCGACCCCTGCAATCAGTGCCGTCAATCGATCTATTCCCAACGCAATACCACCATGTGGTGGTGGGCCGTAGGTAAATGCCTCAAGCAGGAACCCGAACTTTGATTCTGCCTCTTCTTTTGACAGTCCAATCACATCAAAGACTCGCTGTTGCATCTCCCGCTGGTGGATTCGAATAGAACCGCCACCAATCTCATTACCGTTGAGAACGATGTCATAGGCGTAGGCAAGAGCCTGTTCGGGTGTGACATGAAAGGTGTCAGCAAATTCTGGTTTTGGTCCTGTGAATGGGTGGTGCACTGCCGTCCATCTACCCTCATCGTTCTTTTCAAACATTGGGGCATCGACGACCCAAAGAAAGCGCCATTCATCGAGAGCAATCAAGCCGCATCGTTTGCCTATTTCCAGTCGGGTTGCGCCAAGAAGAGCCAAGGCTTCCGCCCTCTCCCCCGCAGCAAAGAAGATGGCGTCGTTGGGCTGTGCCCCTACCTCGCCAGCGATCGATTGGCGCTCGGCATCCGAAATATTTTTTGCAACTGGACCCGACAACTCGCCATTCTGATCGACCAAAATATAAGCCAACCCTTTAGCACCGCGCGCCTTTGCCCACTCTTGCCAAGCATCAAGTTCTCGTCTGGCCTGCGAAGCCCCACCCGGCATAACCACTGCTCCAACGAATTCGCTTTGGAAAATCTTGAATTGGGTCTCCCTAAAGAAATCGGTGACATCAACAATCTCATTTCCAAATCGAAGATCCGGCTTATCTGAACCGAATCGCCGCATCGCTTCGCCATAGGTCATTCTTGGAATGGGAAGAGCAATATCGTAGTTGAGCAGCTCTCTCCAGATTGAAGCGAGTAGCTGCTCCGTAAGAGCCAGCACATCGTCTTCGGTAACAAAGCTCATCTCTACATCAAGTTGGGTGAACTCTGGTTGGCGATCGGCTCGAAAATCTTCATCACGAAAACAACGAGCGATTTGGTAGTACCGTTCCATGCCAGCAACCATCAGTAATTGTTTGAATAATTGCGGAGATTGTGGCAGCGCATACCAACTTCCTGGCTGTAGTCGAACAGGAACAAGGAAGTCTCGAGCCCCTTCGGGCGTCGATCGTGTGAGATTAGGTGTTTCAATCTCCAAGAACTCATTTGATTCCATGACTTTCCGGATAACCGAGGTGACTTTTGAACGGGTTCGGAGCGCCTTGGCTGGACCTTCGCGGCGCAAATCCAAATAGCGGTAGCGAAGGCGAGTCTCTTCGTTTGCTTCGACGCGCTCGCCGCTATCGATGGGAAATGGCAACGGGGCAGCCTCGCTTAGTACCTCTAAATTTTGGCAGAGCACTTCGATCTCTCCGGTTGGCACCGATGGGTTTTCGTTACCTGAAGGTCGACGGCGAATGATTCCAGCTACTTTGATGCACCACTCAGCACGAAGTGCTGCGGCTACTGATTCATCATTGATGACAACTTGCACCCAACCTGATGCATCTCTGAGGTCAATGAAAGCCACCCCGCCATGGTCACGCCTTCGGGCAACCCATCCAGTAAGAGTGACGCGAGCGCCATCGTGAGATGAATTGAGTAAACCCGCTTTATGAGAGCGCACGATTTCCTTTCGAGAAAAATTCCAACAAGTCGCTGAGTTTAACCGGAATGACCATTCCAGTACCCATCTCCTTGACCTCCACTATTTGACCCTGAATCTCACGCTCTCCTATAACAAAGGCATACCTAGCCCCCGACTTGTCGGCAGCTTTCATGGCACCCTTCAAACTTCGATCACCGTACGCGAGATCGCAGCGAATTCCATTGACTCGCAATCTCGAAGCCAGACGGAGCGCATCTTCTTCGAATTCACCCCCGAGAGGGATGATGAAGCAGCTGAGCGGAACCTCGGGGGTGAGGGTCACTGCCTCTGCTTCACAGGCCATAATCACGCGATCGACGCCGATTCCGAAACCAATTCCCGAAAGAGGTGCTCCACCAAGAGATGCCATCAATCCGTCGTACCGCCCTCCTCCGCCGATGCCAGATTGAGCACCGAGTAAGGGATGTATGAATTCAAAGGTAGTTTTCGTGTAATAGTCCAATCCGCGCACTAACCGAGGATTGACCGAAAATTTTATTCCCAGCGCTCTTAGTCCATCTTGCACAATGCGAAAATCTCTCTCTGAACTCTCGTTCAGGAAATCCAAAATGACCGGAGCGCTCTTGAGGGCTTCGATCATTTCTGGGCGCTTATCATCGAGTACACGAAGCGGATTTATTGAAGCCCTCTCTCGGGTAGCTGAATCTAGATCTATGGTGGCAAGAAATTCACTCAATGCAAGGCGATATGCATTACGACTCTCACTGTCCCCCAAAGAATTGATAACTAACTCGAACTTGCTTAAACCCAAAGAAGTGAACCCTTGTTGCGCAATAGCCATGACTTCGACATCCAAGAACGGATCATCGCTTCCAATCGCTTCTATTCCCACTTGATAGAACTGACGGTATCGACCAGCTTGTGGTCTTTCCGCACGGAAAAACGGACCAGAATAAAAAACCTTTACCGGCAGTGATCCACGATCCATGCCGCTTTCGATAACCGCTCGCATCACACCAGCAGTTCCTTCGGGGCGCAATGTCAA
>CAZPIJ010000017.1:0-1534 GCA_964586805.1 uncultured Bifidobacterium sp.
GGATCGCGAGGGGTGTTCAATTCAAATCCCAGTGGAGCGAGCCACTGCTCGAAGAGCTCCACCATCATCTCGGTCCCGATTCGTGCCTTCTCTTCGATTGCCGCGATCCCTGCCTCTGCAATCATGGAAAAGGCTGAGTTCACGGCACGGAGACCAACAATCGACGGGCTGGCAATCTGGAAGCCTCGGAGCTCCTCACTCCGTTCGAAGTGAGGCCCCATAGCAAATTGATCGCGCTGCGCGAACCATCCTTGAATTGGCACATTGAATTGGTGTTGTAAATCTTTTCGTACATATAACCACGCTGGCGATCCGGGACCTGAGTTTCCGTACTTATAAGTGCAACCAACTCCAAGATCGACACCGTTCTTATCAAAATCTAGTTGGATTGCACCAACTGCGTGCGATGCATCCCAAACCAACAGTCCTCCATAGGAGCGGACCAAATCTGTTAGTTTCTTGATATCCGAACGGGCACCTGATCGATACTGGATTACTTGCAGCGAAACGAGTGCAATATTCTCATCAAGATACCGATCAAGAATCTCTGGGGTGATCCGCTCATGCTCTGCACTACCCAATGACTCGTTATCAATCATGATCAATTCGAGTCCGTGGTCACGAGCTAGCCCTTCAAGGATGTATCGATCTGTCGGGAAGTTTGCTAGGTCGGTGATGATCTTCGTGCGCCCGGGACGGGCTTTGATAGCGGCACTACAGAGTTGATAGAAGTTCACAGAGGTCGTGTCACATGCCAACACTTGGCCAGGTGCAGCGCCAAGGGCTGCTCGCCCGATCAAATCACCGCTTCGTTCTGCCTCATCAATCCAATCACTCCAACCATCGACGACCTTGGTACCCCATTCATCGGTCAAGAAAGAATTGATCGCCTCGAGGGTCTGCTTGGGCAATCGACCAAGCGAATTTCCATCGAGATAACAGACTTGTGGGTCTGCGATGAAGAACCTCGATTTGTAGTGAGCAAGAGCATCGCTTCCATCTAAATGTCGCGCATCGTCGCGGGTGAAAGCCATAGCGAAAAGCCTATAGACTTTGCTGAATTGGAGGAAGAGATGGCCGATTCTAGTTTTGACATAGTCTCGAAGATCGATCGGATGGAGCTTGATAACGCGCTTAATCAAGCCGACCGCGAACTCGGCACCCGCTTTGATTTTCGTGGCACCGAGACCAAGATTGCGATGAGTGGTACCGAGATTGTCGCAATAGAATCCGGAAGCGAAGAGCGCGCTAAAGCAGCTCTCGATGTTTTCAAGGAGAAATGCGTCAAACGAGGAGTATCACTCAAGCATCTCGATGCAAGCGAACCGCAAGCTTCAGGCAAACTTTTCAAGATCAATGTGAAGATCAAAGAGGGCATCAGCACAGAGAATGCCAAGAAGCTCGCCAAGTTTCTTCGTGACAGCGGGCCAAAGTCGCTAAAGACTCAAATCCAAGGGGATGAACTTCGAGTCTCTTCTAAGTCTCGAGATGATCTTCAAACCGCAATTGCACTAGTCAAGGCAGAGACCTGGGA
>CAZPIJ010000017.1:1634-22346 GCA_964586805.1 uncultured Bifidobacterium sp.
CACGATGGATCGGATTTCTCACTATTTGGTTGGCGCTGAGCTTCCTTGCAACCGATATGCTCAAATCAGGAAGAGCGGGAGACAAGGGCATCACACATGGTTAGCAGCCCCTCGGTAGTCCCATTTAACGGCAAGGCGCCCAACATCTTCCGCGCTTGCTCTGCATAGCGCATAGTCACTTGCTTAGCCTCTTTTAGCGCATCATGTTTTCTGAGCTCCGAGAGCGCGAAAGCCAGATCACTTTCATCTCGAATCGCACCGGACAACAACTCCAACAACCGGGAATCTGCACCTCGCGCCATTTGCTGGACCAAAAGGGTGACCAGAGTAGGAACACCTTCGCGGAGGTCAGTTCCAGGAGTCTTGCCTGATTGATTCGAGGAACTCTCGATGTCAATGACATCATCTGCCAACTGGAATGCTATTCCTAGAGTCTCGCTGAAGGTTACGAGCGTCTCGACGATCTCAGGCTTAGCACCAGAAAGATATCCGCCATATCGAGCGCAGAGTCCGAAGAGTGAACCAGTCTTCTCTTTGACCACCTGCAGGTAATGCTCCAATGGATCGAGGCCGCCTTCAGGCCCTTGCGTCTCCATGATCTGGCCGACCACCAGTCGTTCAAAGGTCATCGCTTGGTGGCGAACTGCATCGGGCCCGAGTTCAGCCAGAAGTAGCGATGATTTTGCGAAGAGGTAGTCACCGGTGAGGATTGCTACGGAATTTCCCCAGCGCTTGTTCGCACTCTCTACACCCCGGCGAAGTGGCGCCTCGTCCATGACATCATCGTGGTAAAGCGTCGCAAGATGAGTCAGTTCCACTACGACTGCAGCTTTGATGATCTCGATTCTCGTTGGATCACCATAATTTGATGCCAACAGCGTCAGGAGTGGTCGGAAACGCTTTCCACCTGCAGAAATCAAATGGCGCGAAGTCTCTGTGGCAAAAGGAAATTCGCCAGCAGCGTGATTGAAGAGGAACTTTTCGACCTCTTCCATCCGTTGAGTCAGGTCGCGCTCGACTTCGGCCGAGAGTGTAGGCAAGGTCACCATAAGGTGTACTTAACCAGCAACGAAGAGTGCCAGCGAGTTGATTGTGTCAATCACTGGTTGCGGGAAGACTCCCAAGACCAGGGTAGCTACTGCGCAGACTCCGATAGTGATTGCAGTGACTGGCGAGGGGATGACCACCGAAGTGCCATCTTCCTGCGGATCGTTGAAGTACATCAAGACCACAATGCGGATGTAGAAGAAGGCTGCTACTGCAGAAGCAAGCACACCGGCGATGACTACGGAGATATTTCCGCTCTCATATGCTGCCGAAAAGATTGCAAATTTTCCGACGAAGCCAGAAGTTAGCGGGATCCCAGCGAGTGCAAGCAAGAAGAGCGTGAAGATCCCTGCAATCAATGGTGATCGTTTACCCAAGCCACTCCAGCGATTGAGGTCAGTGACCTCACCTGCTGCATCACGGACCAAGGTGACGATGGCAAATGTGCCAAGGGTGGTGAAGCCATAAGTCAGCAGATAGAGCAGGGTGGCACCTAATCCCGACTTATTGAAAGCAACAAGTCCTGTGAGCAAGAATCCAGAGTGAGCAATTGCAGAGTATGCAAGTACGCGCTTCACATCTTTCTGCGCGATGGCGATAATCGTGCCGACTGCCATCGTGAGAATCGAGATCACCACCAGGATTGGCCGCCAGGTCCACACCATTCCACCAAAGGTGAGATAGAAGATCCTCAAAAATGCGCCGAAGGCCGCGACTTTGGTGACGGCAGCCATAAATGCCGTGATCGGAGTTGGTGCTCCTTGATAGACATCAGGAGTCCAGGAGTGGAATGGCGCTGCCGAAACTTTAAAGAGTAAGCCGACCGAGAGCATCGAAAGACCGATCAACAGATAGATGTCGTTGCCGGGCGAGATAGTTATTTGCGACCTGATGTCCTCGAAAAGAGTCGATCCAGCGTAGCCATATAGGAACGCCGAACCAAAGAGGAAGAACGCAGAAGAGAATGCGCCTAATAGGAAGTACTTCAATCCAGCTTCTTGCGAGAGCAGTCGGCGCCGTTGCGAAAGTCCAGCCATCAGATATAGCGGAAGGGAAAGCACCTCTAATGCAACAAAGAGCGTGATGAGATCATTGGCAGCTGGAAAGAGCAGCGCACCACCAAGTGCAAAGAGAGTGAGTGGAAAGACTTCGGTCTGTTGCAGACCCGAAGCAAGCGCTCGTTGTTCATCTGCTGAACCAGGCAAGGTCGAAGCCTGGGCAGTAAATGACTGGAATCCGCGCTCGGCTATCAAAAGCAGACCCAAAAGTGCGAATATCAAGATCGTCGCCTGCACGACAATGGTCACCCCGTCAACGGCAACCGCGCCTTCAGCAAATCGTGCAGAGACATCCTTATTGAGAATGACCGAGAAGAATGAGAGCGCAATCACCGCAAAGCTCAAGGAAGTCTGGGTGACATAGCGATAGCGACGAGAGAGAAAAGCCTCGACGAGGACACCGATTACTGCTCCGGCTAGGACAATAAGGATGGGAGCCAGGACGCCATATTCAATCTTGGGGGCGGGCATTACTTATCTCCTCCAATATTGAGCGAAGCCACTGAGGCTTGCGCACCTGGATTGATCACATTGAGCAGAATTTGCGGGAAGAAGCCAAAGAAGATGATGATTGCAATCACTGGAGCGATGGCGATTTTTTCGCGCACATTTAGATCTTTGAGATTCTCATTTCCCGGTCTGACCGGCCCGTGAAGTGAGCGCTGTACCGGAATCAAGATGTAGAGCGCAGCCAAGATGATGCCCAGGGTGCCGATGACTGCTGCAACCGGATATCGAACGAAGGTCCCCACAAGGACCAGGAACTCACTGACGAACGATGCGAGGCCAGGCAGCGCCAGACTCGAAAGCCCTGCGATAAAGAAGGACCAGGCAAGTACCGGCGTCACGCGCTGCAGGCCACCGAAGTCTGCAACCTTTGACGAGTTGCGACGGGAGATCATCCACCCTGCAATCAAGAAGAGCGCCGCCGTCGAGAAGCCATGGTTGACCATGTACAAGATTGATCCTGATTGTCCCTGGGCAGTGAAGGCGAAGATTCCTAGAGTGATAAACCCGAAGTGCGAAATTGATGTGTAAGAAATCAACCGCTTGATGTCGCCATTGCTCTGCCAAATTGCAAGGAAAGCGCCGTAGAAGATCGAGATTAGTGAGAGCACGATGATCGTGGGTCCAAATTGTTTCGACGCATCGGGAAAGAGCGTCAGACAGAAGCGGATCATGCCGTAGGTGCCCACTTTGTCGAGAACGCCAAGGAGAAGTACCGAAGTGCCCGGAGTTGCCGCCTTCGCAGCATCGGGCAACCAAGTGTGGAACGGCCAGAGTGGCGCCTTGATGGCAAAAGCGATGAAGAAGCCTAGGAAGAGGAAGGTTTCGGTCTGATTATTGATGCTCAAGCCCTGCAACTCATTGATATCAAAGGTTGGCGCACCGAGCTGATCACCGCTGACCACATAAAGCCCGATTATTGAGGCCAACATCAACAATCCACCAAAAAGTGAATAGAGCAAGAATTTCACGGCCGCTGCTGCTCGTTCACCTGTGCCATATCCGCCTATCAGGAAATAGACCGGAATGAGCATTGCTTCGAAGAAAAGGTAGAACAGGAAGATGTCAGTAGCTGCAAATACGCCAATCATCATCGTTTCGAGAACCAGCAACAGTGCGAAGAAAGTCTTGACGCTCCACCGTCCACCCTCGGCCTCGTTCCAACAGGCCAGAATCACGATGGGGGTGAGAATGAGAGCGAGCAGGATAAGTAGTAGCGCCATGCCGTCTACACCCAGGCCATAGTTGATGCCGAAAGCCGGGATCCAGGAGTATTTCTCGACGAATTGCAATCCAGATACACCGCGATCGAAAGAGAGCGCAAGCGCGATACCGGCGATTGCAACGACAGTCGAGATTGCAAGAGCAATCTGTTTGGCTAATAACTCTTTTGTGCGGGGCAAGAGCAACAGGACGCCACTGCCAAGGAGCGGAATAAGGCCCACAATAGTCAATGAACTCATAGCGTGATCACCGCAATAGTCGCAAGGATTCCGACGACTCCGATGACAATCCAGAGCGCATACGAACGGACGAAACCAGTCTGGGTCTTTCGCACTCCAGATGCGATATCTAGAGTCACTGAGCCAACACCTCGGACGGCGCCATCAATGACTTTCTCATCGACAATCGCCAAAGCTTTGGTTAATTCTTGGCCTGGACGCATAAACAGCGTTTCGTTGATCTCATCTTGTAACAAATCACGACGAGCAATCTTTGTCCAAATGGATACTTCAGTCGGTGCCACCACAGGAATCGATTTGCGCGGACCATATTTTGCGATTGCTATCCAAACGCCCACCGCGACCACCGTGAGCGCGATTGCGGAGACCACAATTGGTGGTAGCAGATGTGCTTTTTCGCCATGCTCACTATGGAAGACCGGCTCAAGGAATGAAACGAACCTATCCCCCATATTGAAGAGGAAGCCAGCGCTGACCGAACCCACAGCCAAAAGGATCATGGGAATAGTCATAAGCGCCGGAGATTCATGTGGATGTGCACTTGCTTCCCACCGTTTGCTACCAAAGAAGGTCATGAGCATGACTCGCGTCATGTAGAAAGCAGTGATTGCTGCGCCAAGCAAAGTGATTGAACCAAGGATGATGCCCTTTGCACCACCTGAGTCCAGGGCGACCTCGATGATCTTGTCTTTTGAGTAGAACCCAGCAAAGGGTGGTACTCCGATGATTGCCAAGTAGCCTAGACCGAAAGTAATGAAGGTAATTGGCATGTATTTGCGCAAGCCACCGTACTTTCGCATATCTACTTCATCATTCATGCCATGCATCACAGAGCCCGCACCAAGGAACATCCCGGCCTTGAAGAAACCGTGCGTGAGTAGGTGCATCATGGCGAAGGCATAACCGATAGGGCCAAGGCCCGTTGCAAGAATCATGTAGCCTATCTGCGACATAGTCGATGCTGCCAAAGCTTTCTTGATGTCATCTTTGGCCATACCGATGATGGCGCCGAAGAGCAAGGTGATTGCTCCAACGATGACTACCAACAATTGCGCGATAGCGGCAACATCAAATACGAAATGTGATCGTGCGATGAGATAAACACCAGCAGTGACCATCGTGGCTGCATGGATGAGTGCCGAGACCGGTGTCGGACCGGCCATCGCATCACCCAACCACGATTGGAGTGGGAACTGCGCAGACTTTCCAACAGCCGCAAGTAAGAGTGCAATACCAAGGCAGTTGAGAGCGAGTGAACTTGCCTTGCCCGCTTCGACACCCTCGGCGACGCCACTGAAGGAGACTGAACCAAATTGAACGAAGGCAATCATTACTGCCAGCGAGAGACCAACATCGCCCACTCGGTTCGCTACGAATGCCTTCTTCGCAGCCGTGGCATATGCAGGTTTCTGATTCCAGAAGCCAATGAGTAGGTATGAGGCAAGGCCCACGCCCTCCCAGCCCACATAGAGGCTCAAGTACGAGTCGCCCAATACCAAGAGCAACATCGCAGCGATGAAGAGATTTAAGAATGCAAAGAATCGGCGACGATCTCTGTCATGTGACATATAGGCGATCGAATAGATATGAATGAGAGTTCCAACACCGGTGATAAGAAGGACAAAACAGATCGAAAGTTGATCGAGTAGGAGCGTCGCGCCCACATCGAAGTTCCCCACCTGAATCCAGGTGAAGAGTGGCTGGCTCACTGCTCGGTTCTCTGGATCTCGACCAAGCATCGCAAAGAATTCGAGTAATCCGATGACGAAGGCAGATCCAGCAGCCAGGGTGCCGATGATGTGGCCAAACTTGTCGAGCGCTCGTCCAGCAAGGAGTAGAAGAGCTGCACTAAAGAGTGGAATGGCAATGAGATAGACGAGCATCTGTGAGTTCCCCACCATTAGAGCTTCAACAATCTTGCATCGTCAACTGATGCAGAACGCCGTGAGCGATAGATCGTCACGATAATCGCTAGGCCAACTACAACTTCGCATGCAGCCACGACCATCGTGAAGAAAGCGAAAAGTTGACCATCGATGGTGCCATTCATCCGCGAGAAAGTAACGAAAGCTAAGTTAGCGGCGTTGAGCATCAACTCGATGCACATGAAGACCACGATTGCATTTCGTCTGATAAGCACACCCGCTGCCCCGATAGTGAAGAGCAAGGCAGAGAGGTAGAGGTAATTTTCTAATGGCATGGCCGGTTACTCCCTCTGGTCGCTCTCTTGATCGTCCATCCGGAAGGTATTCGGATTGGCTAGCTCGCCGCGGGCAGCGATTACGCTGGAAACCGAAGCGGCTGATGGAGTGCCATCAGGAAGAAGAGCTGGGATATCGACCGCATTATGTTGAGCATAAGTTCCTGGGCCAGGCAAACCTGCGACTGGAACTGCGCTCTGGCGAACGCGTTCTGCAGCAAGTTCTCGCTGGCTCTTTCGCGGCAATAATCGTTCGCGATGTGCCAAGACCATGGCACCTAAAGCTGCGGTGATTAGCAGCGCTGAGATGACTTCAAATGCCCATACATATCGAGTGAAAAGAATCGATGCAATGACTTTCACATTGCCCTCTTCATTCAGTAGCGACATGCCCAAATATGCATGGCCAAGGTCAGCTCGGCCGATGAGGGAAATAAGGAGAAAACCAACTCCTAGACCGCCCAAGATTGCTCCGATTCGCTGGCCGCGGATTGTCTCTTCGAGCGAATCCGAAGAGTCCACGCCAACCAGCATCAAGATAAAGAGGAAGAGCATCATGACTGCACCGGTGTAAACGATGATTTGCACGATTCCTAGGAAAGGCGCTTCATTGGCAATATAGAAGATGGCTAAACCGATCATGACTACCGCTAGTAAGAGTGCAGAGTGCACAGCCTTCTTGACAAGCAACATGCCAAGAGCGGCCAACACCATGATGGGTGCGAGCACAAAGAAGAGCACCGCTTCAGGGGTCTGTGTCTGATCGTTGACTATGGCTGCAAGGTTCACTTCTGCTCCTGTGACGGATGAGATTCAGTGACCCGACCATGGTAGTAATCCTGGTCGTCCGTTCCTGGGTAATACGGATGAGGTGGTTGCAACATTCCGCTTCGTAGGGGTGCGAGTAAATCCTCTTTTTCAAAAATCAATTTCTTTCGCGAATCATCAGCAAGCTCATATTCGTTGGTCATAGTCAATGCGCGGGTTGGGCACGCTTCAATGCATAGCCCGCAAAAGATACATCGTAAGTAATTGATCTGATAAACCTTGCCGTATCGCTCGCCTGGTGAATACCGTTGCTCATCGCTGTTATCGGCGCCTTCGACATAGATTGCATCTGCGGGGCATGCCCATGCGCAGAGTTCACAACCAATGCATTTTTCGAGTCCATCGGGGTGGCGATTGAGTTGGTGGCGGCCATGGAATCGCGGCGCTACAGGCTCTTTCACCTCTGGATATTGAACGGTTGTCACTTTCTTAAATTGTGCAGCAAATGTCACCCAAAAACCTTTGAGTTGGCGAAGAAATGGAGCTGGACCCTCGATCGGGATATTGACCGATTCTCGTGCAGCATCGTCAATGGCTCGCTTTGGCTCTAGTTCACTCATGTTCGCGCTCCGCTCTGGGGACTGTGAAGGTGGAGATCTTCATGGGTAGTTCTGGAACCGGATACGGTGCTGGTGCATCTACTGCACTCATTGTCGCCGCTGAAACTTCGGACTTCTTCGCTTTTGCTCTCTCGTAGAGCGAACTTCCAATCAGGAAGATGACTAGCACCGCGCCGCCGAACAAGAGAATCGAAGTGCGAGTTGCGCCATTAAGCGAGAAGTAGCGAAGTACAGCTACCACCATGATCCATGCGATGTTGGCAGGAATGAGAACCTTCCAACCGAACTGCATGAACTGGTCGTAACGGAGCCGAGGCAAGGTGCCGCGAAGCCAGACGAATACGAAGAAGAAGAGTACGACTTTGATGAAGAACCAGATGAAGGTGAACCAGCCACCCAACCACTGCTCTGTGAAACCTAGTCCTGGAGGTGCGTGGTACCCACCTAGGAAGAGAGTGGTCGCCAGGGCGGATACACCGACGATGTTCACATACTCAGCGAGGAAAAAGAGTGCGAATTTAAGTGATGAATACTCGGTATGGAAACCTCCGACTAACTCACCTTCGGCTTCGGCAAGATCAAATGGAGCACGATTGGTTTCGCCTACCATTGAGATTGCGTAAATAATGAATGATGGGAAGAGCACGAGCGCGTACCAGAATTGATTTTGCGCTCCAACGATGTCGATAGTGGACATCGAACCGGCATAGAGGAAGACCGCAACGAGTGAGAGGCCCATCGCAATTTCATAGGAGATGACCTGTGCGCTCGAGCGCAGCCCACCAAGCAACGGGTAGGTCGATCCCGAGGACCAGCCGGCAAGGACGATGCCATAGACGCCCACGGAAGCGATGGAGAGTATGTAGAGCACACCCACAGGAATATCAGTGAGTTGGAAGAGTGTTTTCTCGCCAAACATCGTTACCGGACCACTCATCGGAATCACTGCGAATGCCATGAAACATGTTGTCGCGCTGATCACTGGCGCAATGATGAAGACTAATTTGTCGGCAGCCGCCGGGATGAGATCCTCTTTCAACGCCAACTTGACGCCATCTGCCAGGCTCTGCAACAAACCGAATTTGCCAACGCGATTAGGTCCAAGTCGTAATTGCATCCGAGCGACAATCCGTCGCTCAAACCAGATCGCCAAAAGCGTACATACGACACAGAAAAGAAAGACCAGCAGCCCTTTTACAGCAATCAACCAACCTGGATCATCGAGGATCATCTCGCGCATCTTTTCCATGTTGATCAGAGCCCCTTACGAACTTTCACTTCGGCGCCATTGAGCACGCCCAACATTCGAAGTGATTGTGAGGCAACCGCATTCCGCGGCAACCAGACCACATCATCGACCAACTCACTAGCCTTGCTAATCTCGACATTCAAGGAGAGCGCTCCGTGGTCGGTTGAAATGGTAAGCAACTCTCCATCGACCACGCCAAGATTTTTTGCAAGATTGGCATTGATTCGCGCAACGGCTTTGCGTGCGGTTCCGGAGAGATTGGGCTCGTTGATCTGCAGCGAACCGTTATCCAATAACTGACGCCAGGTTGCAAGTTTGGTGGCTGCGGCTGCGGTGGGATTGCTTCCGTGATTAGCGCTGAATGATGCGCGCGCGCCATCCCATTGTGCAAGAGTGCCGAACTCCTTTGCCGCCTCTCGGACAGTTGTGAAACCTAAGGGTCTTCCTAATCCCTCTGCGAGCAGGGCGAGGATATAAAGATCACTTTGATGTGGCGTCTGGGGAACCGCTTGCTCGAAGGAGCGCGTTCTGCCCTCCCATGACATGAAGGAGCCGGATTTCTCAACGACAGCTGCGACCGGAAGCACGACATCGGCTCGCTCAGTTATCGCACTTGGCCGCATCTCTAGCGAGAGCAGAAAGGCATTATCAAGACCAGAGAGATTTGGTCTATGCATATCAAATGGATCAACGCCGCCCACCACTAAAGCCTGAATCTCACCAGAGGCTGCCTTTTCAAGGATCTCTCTACTATCAGCACCAATTGCAGTAGGGAGTGATTCGACTGACCATGCAGCAGCGACATCAACCCGTGCGGCGCTATCTGAGAGTGGTCGACCCCCAGGCAACAAGTTACCAATCGCACCAGCCTCGAGCGCGCCCCGTTCACCTGCTCGACGAGGAACCCAGGCAATCTTCGCACCACTCTTCTTGGAGAGTTCTGCCACTGCGCTCAATGCACCAGCTGACTCGCAGAGTCGTTCGCCAACGACAATCACCGATTCTGAAGTGAGTGTCAAAGTAGCGAGAGCTGTACTTTCAGAACCAGGAGCTGCTGGCAGATATTTCGCACCTAACTTCTTAAAGCCACGGGTGTTCCATGGCGATATTGCAGTGACTGCAAGTGAACGAGAGCGAACTTGCTTACGAATTCGCAAGAAGACGATAGGTGATTCTTCTTCAGGTTCGAAGCCAACCAATACGACATGATCAGCATTATCGATTTCACTGTATCGAACCTTAGAGCCCACTACATGTGCAGCCAAGAACTCTCGCTCTTCATCTGAGTGTGGTCGAGCACGGAAATCAATGTCATTTGTGCCAAGCGCTACCCGCGCGAATTTGCTATATGCATATGCATCTTCGACTGTCGAACGACCACCGACAAGGACGCCAGCACGCTTACCTTGGAGTCCAGCGACCGCAGCGGCGATTGCTTCGGGCCAAGTTGCTTCGCGCAACACACCATTCTCTCGGATGAGTGGAGCAGCAATTCGATCCTTCGCCATCGTGTATTGGAACGCCCATCGCCCCTTGTCGCAATTCCATTCCTCATTAATCTCAGGATCATTCCCGGCCAAGCGGCGGAGGGTCTTATTGCGGCGAACATCAGTGCGCATTGAGCACCCAGAGGCACAGTGCTCACAGACCGAAGGGGTAGAGACAAGGTCGAATGGTCGCGAGCGGAAACGATAGGCAGAGCCAGTCAATGCACCAACTGGACAGATCTGAACTGTGTTCCCAGAGAAATAAGAGTCGAATGGATCTTTCTCGTAGATTGCCACTTGTTGTAGCGCGCCACGCTCACCCATATCAATAAATGGATCACCTGCGATCTCTTTCGAGAATCGTGTACACCGCGCACAGAGGATGCAGCGTTCGCGATCAAGCAACACTTGAGTGGAGATATGTATCGGCTTCTCGAATGTCCGTTTCTTTCCCTCGAAACGAGATTCGCTGCGACCATTACTCATCGCCTGGTTCTGTAGCGGGCACTCGCCACCTTTATCGCACACGGGGCAATCAAGCGGATGGTTAACCAGAAGGAATTCCATCACTCCCTCTTGCGCCTTGTGAGCTACCTCTGAGGTGAGTTGGGTTTTGACGACCATGCCATTCTCGACCGGGATAGTGCAGGAGGCTTGAGGTTTAGGAAATGCACGACCATTGATCTCGATATCGACCAGACATTGGCGGCAAGCACCAACAGGTGAGAGCAAAGGATGATCACAGAAACGAGGGATTTGGATTCCTAATTGCTCCGCAGCGCGGATTACCAAAGTGCCTTTGGGAACAGTGATTTCAAATCCATCGATTGTGAGCGTGATGAGGTCAGTTTGTGGTTGCACCGCTGTCATCGCTTATGCACCTGCCTTAGTGGAAGCGAAGAGCGTCGATGCCACTGGATCGAATGGACAGCCACCATTTGTGAGGTGAGCGATGTACTCATCTCGGAAATATTTGATTGAAGAGATGATTGGGCTGGCCGCACCATCGCCAAGAGCACAGAAAGATCGACCCAATAAGTTATCGCAGATATCCAAGAGCTTGGCTAAGTCCGCTTCGCTTCCCTTGCCATTTTCGAGATCCCGAAGAATCTGCACCAACCACCAGGTGCCTTCGCGACATGGTGTGCATTTTCCGCATGATTCATGCTTATAGAACTCAGTCCAACGAAGCACTGCGCGGAGCACACAAGTGGTCTCATCGAAGATTTGGAGCGCTTTAGTGCCAAGCATCGAACCTGCAGCACTAACTGATTCATAATCCAGTGGCGTATCAAGGTGTGCATCGGTAAAAATCGGGGTTGAAGAACCACCAGGAGTCCAGAATTTCAAACGATGTCCGGTGCGTACGCCTCCGGAAAGTTCCAGGAGTTGGCGGAGCGTGATACCAAGAGGCGCTTCGAATTGGCCGGGATTGTTGACATGTCCGGATAGCGAATAAAGCGTGAATCCTTTGCTCTTCTCGGTACCCAGAGATGCAAACCATTGCGCACCTCGTTCGATGATTGCAGGAACAGAGGCGATAGATTCGACATTGTTGACCACAGTTGGTCTGGCATAAAGGCCAGCAATCGCAGGAAATGGCGGTCGGAGCCGTGGTTGCCCACGGAAGCCCTCAAGAGAATCAAGGAGTGCAGTCTCTTCGCCACAAATGTAAGCGCCAGCCCCGATGTGCAATGTCAATTCAAGATCAAAACCCTTGCCCAAGATGTTCTTACCTAAGAAACCTGCTGCGTAGGCATCTTCTATTGCCTGCAGCATTCGACGAGTCACATGTGTAACTTCGCCACGGATGTAGATGAAAGCATGTTTCGCGCGAATGGCATAGGAGGCGATGATGACACCTTCGATGAGCACATGTGGGTTAGCAAGTAGCAGCGGGGTATCCTTACAAGTACCGGGCTCAGATTCGTCGGCGTTGACTACGAGGTAGTGGTCCTTGTTATCCCCTTGCGGAATAAAACCCCATTTATTTCCCGTAGGAAAGCCCGCTCCACCGCGGCCGCGCAAACCAGAGTCTTTAACCATTTGGATCACTGCATCTGGCTCCATGGCAAGGGCCTTTTTCATCGCATCGTAACCACCATGGCGTTGATAACCAGCAATGGTGAAGGAATCCTTATCGTCCCAATGGGCCGAGAGAACAGGCGTTAGTGTGCTCATTACTTGCTCTCTCCTCTAGCTATCTTTAATCCAAGCAGCGTTGGTTCCCCTGCCTGTACACCTTCGTTAGCACGACCATCATTGAATCCTGCAAGTACTTCGGATGCTTCCTTGAAAGTTGGCAGTGAATTTGGCCCTCGAGTTGGTGCTGGCTTCTTGCCGGCACGAAGCTCGTCAACCAGACTTTTGGCGCTTGCTACCGTCTGATTATCGAAGAACTCCCAGTTGACCATAACCACCGGTGCATAGTCGCATGCCGCATTGCATTCGATGTGCTCGAGAGAGACTTTTCCGTCAGCCGTTCGCTCGTTGTTCTCGATTCCTAAATGTTCCTTCAAACCAGCGAAGATCTCGTCTCCACCCATGATTGCGCAGAGGGTATTAGTGCAGACCCCAACATGGTATTCGCCCGCAGGAGTTCGGCGATATTGGGTGTAGAAGGATGCCACCGCATTTACTTCGGCGGTGGTGAGATCGAGTTTCTCTGCGATCACTTCGATCCCCTCTGGAGTGACGAAGCCATCACGAGCTTGCACAAGATGAAGCATGGGCATGATTGCAGATCGTGAACGAGGATAACGCGCGATGATGGCGTCAAGTCGGGAGAGGAAGTTCTCATCGAATGCATTTGATTTAGTTGTCATTATCGATCAACTCCTCCCATCACAGGATCGATGGAAGCAACTGCTGCGATGACATCGGCGACCAGGCTGCCTTCACACATCGCTGCTGTAGCTTGCAGGTTATTAAATGATGGTTCACGGAAATGGACCCGGTATGGCCTGGTGCCACCATCAGAGATGATGTGTGCTCCTAGTTCACCTCGCGGAGATTCGACAGCCGCATAAACCTGCCCCGCCGGGACTCGGAAGCCTTCAGTGACAAGTTTGAAGTGATGAATCAAGGCTTCCATTGAGGTTCCCATGATTTCGCGGATGTGCTCGAGTGAATTACCAAGCCCATCACCACCAAGGGAGAGTTGGGCTGGCCAAGCGATCTTCTTATCGCCAACCATGACTGGTCCTGGCTCTAATCGATCGAGAACTTGCTCGATGATTCGCAGGCTCTGCTCCATCTCATAGACCCGAATCATGAACCGTCCATAAGCATCCGCAGTATCAGCAGTAACGACATCGAATTCGAAATTCTCGTAGCCACAATATGGTTGGGTTTTGCGAAGATCCCATGGCATCCCCGTTGCGCGAAGCACCGGCCCCGTAACCCCAAGTGCGATGCAACCGGCAAGATCTAGATGAGCGACATCGGCAGTGCGCTTCATCCAGATGGAATTGCCCACCAGCATCTTCTCGTTATCTTTCAAGTTCTTTCGAATGGTTTTGACCGCTTCACGGATCTTAGGAATCGCATCGGCAGGAAGATCGTTTGCTAAACCACCAGGCCGAATGTAGGCAGTGTTCATTCGAAGGCCTGAAGCCATCTCGAAGATATCAAGGATCATTTCGCGCTCGCGGAAGGCGAAGAACATTGGAGTGATGGCACCCAGTTCAAGACCACCAGTTCCTAGGCAGACCAGATGCGAGGAGATTCGATTGAACTCCATCATCATCACGCGGATCAATGTTGCACGCTCTGGAATCTGATCTGTGATGCCAAGAAGTTTCTCTACCGCCAGGCAATAAGCAGCCTCATTGAACATCGGCGAGAGGTAATCCATCCGAGTAACAAAGGTGACTCCTTGAGTCCACGAACGATATTCGGTGTTCTTTTCGATGCCAGTGTGCAAATAGCCAATCCCACAACGAGCTTCGGTAACAGTCTCGCCCTCTAATTCCAAAATCAAACGGAGCACGCCGTGAGTGGATGGATGCTGTGGCCCCATATTCACGACTACGCGCTCTTCTTGAGTGGAACCAATTTCTGTGACGAGGTCATCCCAATCGCCACCGGTCACTGAATAGATCCGACCTTCGGTCGTCTCGCGAGGATCGTTGTAGGTCTGCGACATCAGCGATACACCCGCCGATCACTTGGAGGTGGCACGGTCGCACCTTTGTACTCAACCGGGATTCCACCGAGTGGATAATCCTTCCGTTGTGGGTGTCCGCTCCAATCATCAGGCATGAAAATGCGAGTGAGCGCAGGATGGCCATCGAAGATGATGCCAAACATGTCGTAACTCTCTCGTTCGTGCCAGTTGTTTCCCGCCCAAATCTCAACTACCGACGGGATATGCGGATCACTGTCAGGAGCACAAACTTCGATACGAACCCGTTGATTGCGGGTCATAGAGAGCAGTGGATAGAGCGCGCGAAGTTCTCGACCACTCTCTTCTGGATAGTGTGCGCCGCTGACGCCAAGACACATCTCGAATTTGAGGTCATCTCGCAAGACTCTGGCGACTTCAACCAGACGCTCTCGGCGAACATGAAGAGTCAATTCGCCACGATCGACAACTACTCGTTCGATTGCATCGCTGAAAGCTGGATACGCTCGTTCTAGTGCATCGACTACCTCATCGAAGTAACCACCAAAAGGGCGTTCGGTCGAACCAATCTGCACTTTGCGGCGCTGCAAGCCACCATAACCTGAGGTATCGCCACTTCCTGAGACGCCGAACATCCCAGTCTGCTCTGCGCTCATATTCTGCTTCGCAATATCGCTCATGCAAGCAAGCCCTTTAATTCGATTGTGGGCTTAGCGGCAAGCGCTGCTGCTTCGACCTCTTTGATGACTTTTGCGCGATTGATTCCCAGTTTCGCATTCTTGATCTCTTCGTGGAGTTTGATGATGGCATCCATCAACATCTCTGGCCGCGGCGGACACCCTGGCAGATAGATATCTACCGGGACGACATGGTCGACTCCCTGCACAATCGCATAGTTATTAAACATTCCGCCTGAAGATGCACATGCACCCATCGCGATGACCCATTTAGGCTCTGACATCTGGTCGTAGACCTGACGGAGTACAGGTGCCATTTTGTTGCTCACTCGCCCAGCGACGATCATGAGATCAGCTTGTCGTGGCGAACCACGGAAAACTTCCATACCGAATCGAGCAAGGTCGTAACGACCGGTGGTTACTGCCATCATTTCGATTGCGCAACAGGCTAAACCGAAGGTTGCTGGCCAGAGCGAATTCTTGCGCATGTAGCCAACGAGTTTCTCTACAGTGGTGAGTGCAAAACCGCTGGGAAGTTTCTCTTCAAGACCCATGAGTTAATCCCACTCCAATCCACCACGGCGCCAGACATACATGTAGGCGACAAAGACAGTGAAGATGAAGAGGAACATCTCCACGATTCCAAAGAGACCTAGTTGGTCGAATGCGACCGCCCAGGGATAGAGGAAGACTATTTCGATATCGAAGATGATAAAGAGCATTGCGGTGAGGAAATACTTGATGGGAAAGCGGCCGCCGCCAGCAGCTGGTGGCGTGGGCTCGATGCCGCACTCATATGCCTCGGCCTTGGCTCTGTTATAGCGACGGGGTCCGGTGAGGTATCCGGCTACGATCGAGATGAGTGCGAAGCCAAATCCAATTGCCCCGATTACCAGAATCGGAACATATGGATTCATCGCTCCCCCTTGAGCTACTGCCGTTTTGCCCAAATCTTACGGGGCAAATTCCCCCGTGATTACCGCCTAAGGGTGTTATCTGACCCACGCCTTCATCTCCTTCATCCCCTGATGAATCGCGACAATGCCGCCGGTGAGGTTCTGCCACGAGACGCTCCGCCAGCCGGCCTCTTCCAGCGCCACGGCGAGCGCGGGTTGGTTGGGCCAGGCTTGAATCGATTCGGCAAGGTAGCGGTAGGCCTCAGGATTGGAGGAGAAGGCTCGGGCTACCGCCGGAAGAATCCGCATCAGATAACGGAGATAGATCATCCGAAAGATTCCAAGAGTCGGATGTGAGAATTCGCAGACCACCAATCTGCCCCCTGGCGCAGTAACGCGGTAGGCCTCGCGCAATGCTCGATTGGTATCTGCGACATTTCTCAAACCGAATGAGATGGTGACGACATCGAATGTGCCATCGGCAAACGGCAATGCAAGATTATCTGCTGCAATGAACGAGAGTTGCGGCGCTCGCTGCGCACCTGCTTCGAGCATTCCCAGCGAAAAATCAGAGGCGAACGCGTTTGCACCAGCTGCTGCCAACGGTGCGGTGGAAGAACCTGTCCCGGCCGCACAGTCGAGGATGCGCATTCCTGGTCGTGCTGCAATCGTAGAAACCACCTGGCGACGCCATGCCTTGGTTCGCCCCAGACTGAGCAGATCATTGACAAGGTCATACCGCCGGGCCACCTGGTCGAACATGGCGGCGACATCCTTGGGAGATTTATCCAGTCGCGCTCGTACCATGGAGTACATCTTTGTGGTGTGTACGCTCAGATGCCAGTCGACTCCATAGCCATAAGGCAGAAAGAGGGCCAGCCATGACCAGTATCCCCGCCATTCCTGTAACCCCGCACTCGCTTCGCGCTGCGATCTTCCCGAAGAGCAATCTGCTCACCCATGCACTCCTTGCTCTTACTGGTGTGGCATTTCTTTCGGCAATGGCTCAACTCGCACTTCCGATACCGGGCTCGCCTGTGCCCGTTACTGGCCAGACGCTGGGCGCGCTATTAATAGGTGCAAGTTATGGCCGCGCACTAGGAGCTTCTACCTTCGCGCTCTATCTAGCAATTGGCATCGCTGGCGCTCCGGTCTTCTCGCAACAGGGCAATGGCATTGCAAAACTGATCGGCCCGACCGGTGGTTATCTCATCGGCATGTTCTTTGCGACCATTGTGTTGAGCTTCCTTGCTTCAAAGCGATGGGATAAGCGAATACACACAGCCGTTGCGTCGATGGTTATTGGTCAAGTCATCATCTTTCTGCCTGGCCTGATCTGGTTGCAGCAATCAACTGGCAAGGATTGGTCCTGGACCATCAATGCTGGCTTAACACCATTTATCTTCGGCGAAGTTCTGAAGATTGCTATTGCTGCCAGTGCGCTGCCTGCAATCTGGCGAGTGGTGGATAAGCGTCGTTCGTGAATTCTTTTACCGCTCATACTCATGAGGTTGCTGAATCTACGAACCTTCTCGCGTTGCTGCCTGAGAGCTCCTCGTTGGCATGGGTTCGTGGCGGTGACGGTCTAATTGGGATCGGTGAATACGATCGATTCGAAGTGAGCGGGGCGGATCGATTCGAAAAAATTAGGCTCTGGTGGCGTGAGCGGTGTGCCCATTTCACTATCCAAGATCAAGTGAAGAAATTCGGAACCGGCCCAATTCTCTTCATCTCTGCATCTTTTGATTCCGAAGAGAGCTCCGTCGCAATCATCCCAAGCATCGTGGTGGGACAGCGAAATGGTCGCACTTGGATCACTTGGTTTGGTGACGATCAAGCGCCTGAAATTTCGCCGAGTACACAGCCACAGGCACCACTGAATCTGAGTTGGGTGGGCGGAGCGATTTCGCCATCACAATGGGAGATCAATGTCGGCAAGGCGCTCGCGCGAATCCAGAATGGTGAGATTTCAAAAGTTGTCTTGGCGAGGGATTTGATTGCCCAATCCGATCTGCCATTTGATGCCCGGCATATCATGAACAGACTCGCCGAGAATTACGGCTCAACTTGGATCTTCTCGGTGGCCAACTTAGTCGGTGCTACTCCGGAGCTGCTCGTACGATTAAACAAGGGATTAGTAACCTCGCGAATTCTGGCTGGCACTATCCAACGATCAGGAGATGACCAACGCGATCTTGCACTAGCAGCCTCATTAGCGCGCTCATCGAAGGATCTCGAGGAACATGAATATGCCGTTGATTCTGTCGCGCAGATGCTGGCTCCATTCTGCTCTTCGACTAATGTTCCCGAAACTCCATTTGTCCTCCATCTAGCAAATGTCATGCACCTAGCAACAGATGTCACCGGAGTGCTCACCGATTCACTTGCACCAGCCGATCTCTTCACAGTTGTCCGAGAATTACACCCCTCCGCAGCGGTCTGTGGCACCCCACGGCTTGAAGCGCAGCGAGCAATCAAAGAAATTGAATCGATGTCACGAGGAAGATATGCCGGTCCTGTTGGTTGGATTGATAGCAAAGGCGAGGGCGAGATTGGCATCGCGCTCCGATGCGCAGAGATAAATCCAACTAATCCCCGTGAAATTAGATTATTCGCCGGTTGCGGCATCGTTCAAGGTTCTGACCCAGCAACGGAATACACAGAGAGTCAAGCAAAATTACTTCCGATCAGAGAAGCGCTAGAGAACTAGTTATCTCACCAAGCAATTTCGCGTTGCTCTTCCGATCTGGCATCTGACAGACAATAACTCTGATGCCATCTCTCCCACGAGCCAACTGGGCTCTAAGTGCTTCCAGGGTACGAACTGCGATTGCGTCGATGCCATAACTCTCTGCGATCTTGACCAGATCCCGTCCGTGCGGAGTCCCAAAGAGCTTCTCGAAACCTGGAACATCTCGTTGAGGCAATGTCGAGAAAATTCCGCCGCCATCATTAGCGATCACGATAATGGTGAGATTCGGCCGAATCTCTTCGCTGCCAATCAAGAGCCCATTGATATCGTGTAAGAACGCAAGATCACCGACGATTGCGTAGGTTTGTTCGCGGCAGAGTGCGATACCAAAAGCGCTTGAGAGATTGCCATCGATTCCGGCCAATCCTCGGTTAGCAAAACTCTCGATGCCAGAACGCGGCGTTGCGAACGCTTCGATATCTCTGATGGGCCGCGAGGATGATGTGAAAAGAGCAGCTCCTGTTGGCAACTCGTTGACGATTGTTCGGACAGCAGCGGGCTCCGACCAATCCACAAGATGTGCAGCCAACTTAGTTGCTACTTGCGCTGCGGTTTCGACGAAGTGGCGACCCCAATTGGGATCAACATCAATCTTCTGGTCGATTTTTGGCATCGCAAAATGGATCTCGTCTCCAGTACGGTGGGTATCAATATCTCTGATCCGCTCGTCAACGACTATCTGATAGTCAGCGCTAGCAAGATAAGAATTGATTGCACGCGAGAGCGTCAAGCGTCCGACTGTCATCGCAATTTCAGGCTTCAGGCGCGCACGGCGATCGGGGTCGGCAAGGATTAGTGACGGATGAGCGATGAGAGCGCCATCTAACAATGGATTCTCCGAGAGGATTGGCCAGCCACTCTGCTCGGCAAATTCTGCAATCTCGGCAAAGGAGATGCCCGCGCTATCGTGGCCTACCAGAATCACGCCCCGTTGGTGATACTTTCGCAATGGCTGGGCAGGTTCATTGTGGAGTGCAGGTAGATCAACATCTACATAAATATCCTCAACCCAATCGAGAGTTCCTAGCAGTGGCTCATCGAATTCGACATTGATATGCGCTGGTCGATTCGAACTAACGGCAGCTGCGATTGCCGAGCGCCAGTTCTGTACTTGTCCCTTCCCCTGACCCACAACTGCAAGATCAAGAGTTTGCACGATTGCACTGGGGAACATATCTACTTGGCGCGTAGTTTGATTGGCACCGGTCTGCCATAACCGCTCGGGTCTATCTGCTGTGACAGCAATCAAACCATGACCGCCATGATGTGCCTCAAGGAGCGCGGGATAGAGATTGGCAGCCGCACTGCCACTGGTGCAGATCACTGGCGTAGGCCTTCCCGTAGCTTTTGCGATTCCCAGTGCAAGGAAGGCAGCGCTTCGTTCATCAATCCGAGTATGTAATCGAATCTCGCCTCGCGCCTGTGCGCGCCAGAGCGCCATTGTCAGCGGTGCATTTCGTGAGCCAGGTGAGATGACCGCATCGCGCACTTGCAACCGAATAAGTTGATCGACTACCACCTCGCCGAGAACTGGTGCAGGGGTGAATGTCATAGTGACCCCTCTCGCAGTTGCTGTATTTCGAGATTCTGCAAAGCGCTATCGATTCGATTATGCCAGTTACTCACTTGCTCTTGCGGTAGTCGATATCGCTCAATCAACTCTTCGCTGACTTCGACCTCTCTTACTGCCACCATCCCGTCGTTGGGTAGGAGTGGATTGACCGCAACATCACCTGCAAGTAAGGCAAGGGTACCCAGCCCACAAATGATCTCTTGGGGAAGATGCGCTGCCAATGCAATTCCAGCGACCATTCCGACACTGCTTTCGAGTGCAGAGGAGATAACCACTGGTTTATCTAATC
>CAZPIJ010000018.1:0-20109 GCA_964586805.1 uncultured Bifidobacterium sp.
TGGAATTCCCTCTAGAACTTTCGGGAGTTGCCTTGAAAATCGCCAAAGTCCGGGTCGCAGGTCTCAAAGGGGTAACACCCAAGGGTGGTTGGAGCGAAGAACTCAAACCAGACGATGTCGTCCACACTTTGGTCGCCATCCATACCGATGAAGGACTCATTGGAATCGGTGCGGTATTCACAAGCGAATCACTAGTCCGTGCCTCGCTAGAAGTTCTTGAGCCACTTCTCATAGGTGAGAATCCACTTGAGCCCGAAAGAGTGAGCGAGAAGCTCCATCAGAACACATTTTGGTTGGGTAGGGGTGGAGCAATCACGCACACAATCAGTGGTGTTGACATCGCCCTTTGGGATTTGCTTGGCAAGGTCACAAAGCAGCCAATCGGACGATTCCTTGGTGGAAGGTTGCGCGAGAAAGTCATGCCCTATGCATCTCTACTTATGGATGAACCCAAGATTATGAAGGCAAACCTTGTAAACCTTCGAAGCCAAGGTTTCCGTGCCTTCAAGATTGGTTGGGGAACATTTGGCAGACTCGACCGCGAGAACGACGAACTCCTCGTCCGTAGCGCTCGTGAAGCGATTGGCGATGATTGCCTACTTGCAGTCGATGCAGGTGGATCTGATGCATATTGGAAAGGCAGTTTGAAGTGGGCAATAAACGCCTCGCACATGCTTGCGGATTACGGTGTCATCTGGTTCGAAGAGGCGCTCCATCCCGACGATATCGAAGGGTTTAAGACCTTACGGAAGGCATCTCCAGTTCCCATCTCTGGTGGTGAGGTGCTCACTCGTCGACAGAGTTTCGTGCCATTCATTACTCAAGGAGCCTTCGACATCATTCAGCCTGATGTGGTCAAATGCGGGGGAATTAGCGAATGGCGTCGTATTGCTCACATGGCAGAAGATCATGGGATCCAACTCATTCCCCATGGATGGAACACCGCCGTGGGTCTTGCAGTCGATCTACAGCTCGCGTCGGCATTCCACCGCACCAATATGGTCGAATATTGCACGGGTGCGCCTTATGTTGACGACATCACGACAGCAGGTTGGGCGCTAGATGCCAACGGTGAACTTGATATTCCAAATCGTCCAGGTCTAGGAATCGAACTCGATCCAATCAAGATCGAGAAATACACTCAAGGAAGCAATTTCCTATCGCCGGTGTAAGGCCAGTCATGAAGTAGTTTGAAGCCCTCTGCATATTGTGTCCCGGCTTGCGCGCCGCGAAACCGGCTCTGTACGAACATATTCTCAGTAATTTCGGTCCCGTAAAGATGTTTCAGCCATGCAGCTTGGCTGTCGTGAGCCAAGACCATTTTCTCTTTGGTCGCTATCACAGAAGAGATATCAACATAGAATTCCGGCTCGAAATTTCCACCAAGAAGCGTGTCCATGAGAAAGACTGTTGGAATATCGCACTCTTTGAATTTCGTCTTTACCAATGGAACACTCGCAGGAATTCGACTATCTCGGGCGATCTCTCCAGCGGTTCGATGATCGGGATGGTAGTCATTTGGATCATGAATTATTAGGACATCAGGTCGGGCTTCGCGAATGGCATCAATAAATCGAGTTCTACTCTCTTCGTTATTAAATAGCCACTCATCGTCAAAATTCATCCAAATGAGTTTGGCGCCGATAATCGCACAGGAATCCTTCGCCTCTTGATGACGAATGGTGGCAATCTGCTCGCTAGTGACTGCTGGATCACCAGTTCCAACATTGCCATTAGTCGCAATGGCAATGAAAACTTCGTCTCCTCGTTGAGCACAGAGTGCGAGGGTTCCAGCACATAAAAGTTCAGCATCGTCAGGATGGGCGACAATCGCAAGAATCCTCATTTGCGCACGATATCTCGACTGAGCTTTATGAATCTAGTGCTGGGGCCGCCTCCGGGATTTGAACCCGGGACCTACGCATTACGAGTGCGTTGCTCTACCCCTGAGCTAAGGCGGCAGGTATCAATCCCTGATTAATGTAGCCCCGATTAATCTAGTCGGAAAGTGCCATTTGGTGTCGAGAAATGCACTGCAAAAATCCCAGTCTCGCCATTGTTTTCGGCTGGGTCGACCCACTCGATGGTAATGCCTGCGAATGCGGAATCGAAATCCTCGCCAATCCACTCTCGCACTCGATCAGGGTCGCCGGCAATTTCTAACTTCTCGATCTTCGCAACTGCCTTTGCCTCTTTCGAAGGATGATCTTCGGTCACCCACTCAATGAAAAACGGAAGTTGCCGATCTTCAAGTGTTCCGAGCACACCAATCTGTTTCCAATTCAATTCACTACCGTCGGGTCTACGACGATGCCCATCGACGCTATCGCGCCCTAAACGCTTCTCGAAAGTCGTAATATCCGGAACCGAGAGCACCCAGGTGAGTAGCCCTCCGCCATCTGCTGCGCGTTGTGAGACAACTTTGCCAAAAGGCGATGAGTCGGCAGCGGGGTGCTCGAGCGGACAGACAATCTCAAGATAGCGCCCACCTTGGAGTGGCAAAGTGAAATTTCTCGTTCCGAATCGAGGATGGATTCCACCATCCATGAATCCAGCGCCAAGTCGCGAACCGATTCGCTGTACTTCATCGATGAGATGATCATGCGATGCGACATATGAGATGTGGTCTAAGTGCACGAGGTAAATCCTGCCCTATCCAAAGGGGTGCTCATTACCAACCCGGAGTTGTACCCCTAGAGCGCGCACCGGAGCGGGCGCTTAGGCAGCTCGCCGGAGAGTAAATAGGTATCGACTGCGCTATCGACACATGAAGAGCCCCGGCCATGGCCGGTATGGCCGTCGCCGTCGGCTGTGATGAGGAAGGCTGACGAGAACTTTGCTCTGACCTCGGTCGCCCAGGCATACGGAGTTGCTGGGTCTCGTGTAGTGCCAATCACAATGAAATCTGCCGCACCTTTCCCGTTAAGTTCCACTGGTGGGCGGACTGGTTCGTAGGGCCAGTAATGGCAGGGCAGCGTTGACCAAGCGATGTAAGGCCCGAAGTGTGGCGCGAAACTTGCAAACTTCTTCGCATCCGAGGCCAACCGCTCGGGGCTAGCATCATCTGTACGATCAATGCAATTGACGATGTAAGCAATCTCGTTCTCGTTAGAGGGATATCTCCCTTTCTTATCTCGCACCACATAATCGTTGACTAAATCAAATAACTTAGCGCCTTGGCCTTGATAAACATCTTTGAGCGCCTTATTAAGCGCGGGCCAACCGACCTCGGAATCATAGAGCGATGCAACCATCGCTAGAACCAAGATAGATGCAGTCGCTAACCGTCCATCTTTACCAGGCAGCGCGCGCTTTGCTACTTCGTCTTGTAATTTTGTTATCTCTAATCGTGCTTGTTCAAGACTTCCTTGAAAGAAACAACTCTTTTTCGTGATGCAATCCCCAAGGAAGGCATCAAGTGCAATCTCGAAACCTACCGCTTGTGCCCTGTTTAATTCGTTAGCGCTTAGTTTAGGATCGACCACGCCATCGAGAACAAAGCGGCCGACATTTTTCGGAAACATGCTGGTGTAGACCAAACCTAGGTATGTGCCATAACTCTTACCAAGAAAATTCAACTTCTCGTCGCCGAGAACTGAGCGCATCAAATCCATATCGCGCACCACATCAACTGAGCCCAAGTACTTGAGTCGATCCCCCATCTTTGCCGCACATCGATCGGCAAGCATCTTCGAAGATTTTTCTAGGGTTTGCATGCTCAAGCCATCTACCGGAGGACCGTTTGCCTCTACCAAAAGATCGGTCTGACTATTTGTCAGACACCGTTCAGCAGAGCTACCTCCGACACCTCGTGGATCGAACCCGATCAAGTCATAGGAGGCCAAAATCTCCTTGCTCACAATGTATTCGGCGGCATATCCATATTCGACTCCTGATGCGCCTGGTCCACCAGGATTGACCAGCAGAGAACCAAGTCGCTTCTTTGGTTCTGTCGCTGGGTACTTAACGAGCGATAATTGCATGCGTTCGCCACCGGGGTTTTGATAGTTGACCGGCACTGTCAAATCAGTACATAAGAATGGTCCACCACAGCTAAGCCAGGTTAATTTCTGTTTCTGATAATCAGCAATACTCCAGCCGCCGTTGCTATACGAGCGCACAAAGAGAACGAGCGATGCGACCATCACCATCACCAATGAGAGCACGACTCTTCGTTTGGCAAAAAACATATTAGAAGCGGACCTTTAAGAAGAGTGCTTCTAGAGCAAGCAAAGGAGCCACATTGAATTTTAGGCTGCGACGAGTTCTCATTACCTCTTCCCAGCGTCGCATAACTTCTTCAGGAGTAGAGCTCGCTGCTCGCTTTTGGATGACATCTGCTAGGTGAGCGTTAATCAACTCTTCTTTCTTAGAGATCATCATCTGGAGGGTGAGCACATCTCGATAACCAGTAGAAATATCCAGTAGGGCACGATCGATCGAATCCCTGGTCGCCCTGGTCACTCGAGACTTCTGCTCCTTCTCAAGGTCCTTAAGAATTTTGCTCGAGCCAGTCGGAGCCTTGCCAGTTGCACCCACACCAAGGGCCGTAGCAAGTTCTTCTCGCTCAGCTTCGTCACGGTCACTTGCTTCGCTCTCTGCTTCTAGCGCCGCAATCTCCATCACTCGTGCTGCACCTGACATTGCACCTGCAACATCGCTCAGATTCAGTGCGAAGGTGATCACTTCATCGCGGCGAGCGCGCGAATCTGGCTCTTGTGCAAGAAATCGTGCGCGACCGATATGACCCTGGCTTGCTCGAGCTGCAAGCTGTGCAACCTCTGGCGAAATCTCTACTTCACGAGCAAGCAACGCAGCTACTGCAGCATTGCTCGGAGTGACTAATGAGATCTGCCGACACCGTGACCGAATCGTTGGCAGTACATCTTCGACCGTTGGTGCACAGAGCAACCAAATTGTCCGTACCCCTGGCTCCTCAATGGCCTTTAGCAGAGCGTTTGCTGCGCTCTCGGTCAATCGCTCGGCATCTTCAATTATCACGATACGAAAACGACTTGAACTTGGCTCCCATGATGCGCGCGCGATGATTTCGCGCACCTCATCGATCTTCAGGGAGAGACCTTCGGTCCGAATGATCTCGAGGTCGGGATGGGCGCCAATTTTCGCTAAATGACAAGAGTGACAGTTAGAACATCCACCGCTGGAACAGAGCAAACCTGCTGCAAAAGCCTGAGCGATATTCGAACGACCCGAACCAGGTGGACCAGTGAATAACCAGGACTGCACCAGCGCCTGTGAACCATCGGGCTGCATGCCCACTTCTATCGCACGATGCAAGATCTCTATCGCATGCTCTTGTCCGATAATCTCGTCGAAGAGGGCAGCTGCCATTACTTCCTCCGACTGGCTAGAAGGCTCTGCACTCTCGCTAGGACCTGTTCGGCAATTGTCTCAATTGATTCGGTTGCGTCAATGACGAGATAGCGCTCTGGGGAGAAGGCGGCTAATTCTAAGAAAGTTGTCCGAACCCGTTCGTGGAATGCCAGAGGCTCGCTCTCCAACCGATCGCGATCAGCAAAGCGCTTGAAGGCTCTCTCTGCAGGGAGATCGAGGAGCACGGTCAAGGAGGGGATCAAATTATCAGTGGCCCAGCGAGATATTCGTGCGACCTCTTGAGGGGCCAGGACTCTACCGCCGCCTTGGTAGGCAATTGATGAATCCATGTAACGATCGGTGATCACGATTGCGCCGTCAAGGAGCGCAGGTTTGACGATGCTCTCGACATGATGGGCGCGATCTGCTGCATAAAGAAGCGCTTCACTCCGTGGAGCGATTGTTCCAGTTTCATTACTAAGCAAGATCTCTCGTAACTTCTTACCAAGGGCTGTGCCACCGGGTTCTCGAGTGATGACTACCTTCTCGCCAGCTTGCTCGAGAGCGTGGCGCAATCGCTCTACCTGAGTGGATTTGCCAGCGCCCTCGCCACCTTCGAAGGCAATGAATACACCACTTGCGGCGAAGGTACTTCGAACGCCGAGTTCGCCGCGGAGTGCAGCAGAGATGTCACTAAAGATTGAGATTCCTTTCCGATCATCCATATGTCGGAAAGAGATGACTCCCACCAATGTTGCGATCACACCGGCAATCAAGAGCGTCACGGATGCTCCGTTGTACTCCAATACATTCTCTCGGAATTTATAAGTATGTTCACCGATAGCCGCAGCTATCACTGGCGCTATCGCAAGAACGAGTACAAGCGTGATCCGAATTAAGGATTGCACGAAAGCAAATGTTCGCCCTCGTTTTGCATCCTCTACCTCGAGTCCCAGCATGGTGAATCCCGAGACCCATCCGATACCAGCGAAGAAACCTAAAATCATAACGATGAAGATGGCAAGAACTAAATTCGAAATCAATGCCAAGATCGAGAGCATGATTCCCGCCATGGCAAGTGCAGAACCGAATAACCTCTTTCGAGAAAATTGCGCGAAGATCTTCGGCCCGAATGCAATTCCCAGCGCTAACCCGGTAAAGACTGCGCCAAAGAGGATTCCGTATGCTGCTTCGCCACCGCCCAAATCTCCAACAAAAGTACGGGCAAGTCCGATAACTGCACCCGCGGCGACGAATGCGCCGAGCATGCCCAATACCAATCCACGGATGTTCTTTGATTTACCGACGAATTTCCAACCATCCCAAAGTGATCGCAAAATACTTACTTGAGCTCCGCTGGCCTCAGAGGCGCCTCGTGGGAATTCGATTCTCGCGATGACAAGAGCGCTGTAAAGAAAACTTAGTGCATTGATGTAGAGCGCCATATCGACCGGATTGCTCTTGAAGAAGGATATTCCAGTTGCTAGCGCTGAGTTAAAGACTGCAAGAAATGTGAAAAGCAAGGCAGCCACTGGCGCAGTGCCATAACCAGCAAGAAGGCTTACTTGGTTGGCGCTCTCAAGGTGATGTCGTGGCACCAAGTTGGGCACAGATGCTTCTTTTGCTGGAGACCAGAAGAGCGTGATTGATTCAATCAAGATTGTGGCGATGTACAACCAGAGCAGACTTCCTACGATGGGAATCGAAGCAAAGATCACACCTCGCAAGATGTCGCAGACAATCATGGTGCGCTTTCGGTCGAACCGATCTGCAATCACACCTGCCAGCGGACCAAGAAAGACCGATGGCAATAGCCGAAAGATGAAGACGCCTGCTATTGCGAAGTTAGCTTTGGCATAATCACCGCCTGCTAATTGTTGAGCAAGCGCGGTTGTTGCTAGTAGCCCTAACCAATCACCAAGGCTAGAGAAGGCCATCGACTGCCAGAGTTTGCGAAATGGCTTGATCGCAAGCACTCCCCGAATATCGCCTTGAAGGGTCGGCTCCATAGGAAAAGCCTAGTCTTGGGTCGCGCGAGCGCGCTTTTCTGCGAGTAATTCCATGCCGCGCTCCAGGGTAAGAAGCTCAACGATATCCCCTCGTCGCAGGGTTGCATTTGTCTCGCCGTCGGTGACATACATACCGAATTTCCCATCCTTGACGACAATCGATTTGCCAGTGACTGGATCAGGGCCAAGGTCTTTCACTGGACCTTTGGCAACTCCGCGACCACGCCGCTTTGGTTGCGCATATAACTCGAGCGCCTCTTCAAGTGTGCAAGTGAAAATCTGATCTTCGCTAGCTAATTGTCGTGAATCCTTGCCGCGACGAAGATAGGGACCATACGGACCATTTTGCGCGGTGATCTCTTCATTAGTGTTCGGATCAATGCCGACTACTCGAGGCAAGGAGAATAACTTGAGCGCTTCTTCGAAAGTCACCGTGTCGAGTGACATCGTCGAGAAGAGCGAGGCAGTTCGAGGCTTTGGCGCTTTGCCCTTCACCTTAGGTGTGTCTTCTGGCAACACTTCGACAATATATGGACCAAAGCGACCAGTCTTCGCGACTAGAGGAAGACCGCTCTCTGGGTGCAGACCCAATTCTCTCTCTCCTGATGGTCGCGCAAAGAGCTCGTGCGCTTTTGCAAGAGTTAGTTCATCAGGTGCTAAATCCTCAGGGATATTCGCGATGATCCGATTTTCGCCCTCACCCTTTTGTAAGTACGCGCCATATCGTCCTACGCGAATCTCGATGCCATCACCAAGATTCATCGTGTTCACCTCACGAGCATCAATTGCACCGAGGTCGTCAGTCATTTCAGCAAGACCTGGTATGCCATCGTGGCCAAAGAAGAATCGCTTGAGCCAAGCCACTCGGTTCTCCTCGCCAAGTGCAATCTTGTCGAGATCCTCTTCCATGCTTGCTGTGAAGTCGTAGTCAATTAATTTCGGGAAGTGCTGCTCTAGAAGTCCGGTGACAGAAAAAGCTAAGAATGTCGGCACTAACGCACGGCCTCGTTTTGCTACATAACCGCGATCTTGAATGGTTTGAATCGTGCTCGCAAAAGTCGAAGGTCGACCAACGCCAAGCTCTTCTAATTTCTTGACTAACGATGGCTCGGTATATCGAGCTGGTGGTTTAGTTTGATGACCTTCGCCAACGAATCGAGTGACTGCCATGACATCTCCCTGTTTCATTGGTGGCAAGCGCATCTCGACCTCTTCATCAAGATCCACGCTCTTCTCATCTACCACTTCCTCATATGCCGCCAGATATCCAGGGAAGGTAACCACTGATCCATTCGCCCTAAAACCGGCTAACTTTCCACCCTTGGTCTTAGTCTCCAGATCCACCCGCATCTGCATTTTCTTCGCATCGGCCATCTGTGATGCGATCGTGCGCTTCCAGATCAAGTCATAGAGAGCGAACTCTTCTCGGGTGAGTTCTTTTGCCAATTCTCCTGGGGTCTTAAAGACCTCACCTGCTGGCCGAATTGCTTCATGCGCTTCCTGAGCATTCTTCGTCTTGCCGGTGTAAACCCGTGGTGTATCAGGAAGATAATCTGCGCCATAAAGCGCTTTGACTGCGCTTCGAGCAGATTCAACTGCTGAAGGAGAGAGCGTCACTGAATCAGTACGCATATAAGTGATGTAGCCATTCTCATAAAGGCGTTGTGCTACCCGCATCGTGAGTTGCGCTCCCCAACCAAGTCGACTTCCGGCATCTTGCTGCATCGTGGAGGTGGTGAATGGCGCTTTTGGCTTCTCACTTCGTGGAGATTCTTCAGTGGACTTAACGGTCAACTCGCAACCTTCGAGTGAATCTACTAACGCTAAAGCTTCGCTCTCTTTGAGCCAAATTGACGAAGACTTATCTTTGACTTTTCCTTGAGCGTCGAAGTCACTCGAGGCAGCGAGTTTCGCACCATCAAGAGTGAGTAACCGTGCATTGAAACCTAGCGCGCAATGTGCGGTGATATCCCACCAATCTGATGCTACGAAAGCCTGCCGTTCGCGCTCGCGTTCGACTACAAGGCGCATCGCAACAGATTGCACTCGTCCCGCAGAGATTCTTGGCATGACTTTCTTCCAAAGAACGGGAGAAAGTCGATAGCCATAGAGTCGATCAAGGATTCGCCTAGTCTCTTGAGCATCTACAAGTCGTTGATCTAGCTCGCGAGTGTCATTTGCTGCGGCAAGAATCGCATCCTTTGTGATTTCGTGGAAGACCATCCGGCGGACTGGCACTTTTGGCTTGAGGATTTCTAGCAGATGCCAAGCAATCGCTTCGCCTTCACGATCTTCATCAGTTGCAAGAAAGAGCTCATCGGCATCCTTAAGTAACGACTTAAGTTCGGATACCTTCTTCTTCTTATCAGGATTAATCACATAGAGCGGTTCAAAGTCCTTATCGACATTAACACCCTCTTTGGCCCACTTCTCTTTCTTCACATCGGCAGGAATATCTGCAGCGCGCTGTGGCAAATCTCGGATGTGGCCCAGGCTCGCCTCTACAACATAATCCCCACCGAGAAATGAGCCGATTTTCTTTGCTTTTGCCGGGGATTCAACGATGACAAGTGTTTTCTTCTTGGTCACGGTTACCTCCCCGGCTCGAACAATTAACTCTTACTGTTGTGAGAGTTTCTTAGATGAGCGCAGTTGCCTTTCGACGGCTACGAATGAGCGAGAAAATGATGATTGCAAGAGCACCTAGAGAGATGCCGATGCGTGCACCACTGTTCTCAGCCAATGTGAGCGAGACGATTGCAGGCGTGACGAGAAGTCCAACCAAGTTCATCACTTTGATGAGTGGGTTGATTGCTGGACCCGCGGTGTCTTTGAACGGATCTCCGACCGTGTCACCGATGACGGTTGCAGCATGTGCTGCCGAACCTTTGCCACCGTAGACGCCATCTTCAACCATCTTCTTAGCGTTATCCCATGCGCCACCAGAGTTGGCGAGGAAGACCGCCATCAAAGTTCCAGTGCCAATTGCACCAGCAAGGTATGCACCAAGTGCGCCAACGCCAAGACCGAAACCAACCGATATGGGTGCAAGTACTGCCAAGAGCCCAGGTGTTGCTAGCTCTCGGAGTGAGTCACGAGTACAGATGTCGACGACGCGACCGTATTCGGGCTTTTCGGTTCCATTCATGATTCCTGGATGAAGTTTGAATTGATTACGGACTTCCATCACAACAGCGCCAGCTGCTCGAGAGACAGCATTGACTGCAAGGCCAGAGAAGAGGAAGACCACTGCGGCACCAATGATGAGACCAACGAGGTTTCGCGGATCTGCAACATTAAGGATTCCGGAGAATTCGACTGCAAGGTTTGCGGCAGCCTTTCCACTCTCTTCAACAGCGTGCTTGATTGCATCGGTAAAGGAGCCGAAGAGCGCGGTTGCAGCAAGAACGGCTGTCGCAATTGCGATTCCTTTGGTGATTGCTTTGGTTGTGTTACCGACAGCATCGAGTGAGGTGAGGATCTTTGCGCCTTCGCCATGGACATCGCCTGACATCTCTGCAATGCCTTGAGCGTTATCGGAGATTGGTCCGAAAGTATCCATTGCAACGATGACGCCAACGGTGGTGAGCAAGCCGCAACCGGCTAGCGCCACTGCAAGGAGTGAGAGCACCACAATGCCGCCACCGAGGAGATAGGCACCGAATACGCCAGCAGCGATCAGAAGCGCTGAATAAACCGCAGATTCGAATCCGACGGAGATACCGGCGAGGATTACTGTCGCAGGGCCAGTCTGTGACGATGCTGCAACATCGTTTACTGGACGACGGCCAACTTCGGTGAAGAAGCCAGTGAGCACCTGGATAGCTGCTGCAAGGACGATACCAATGAGCACCGCGCCGAGGGCGAGCGTTCGTGGGCTACCACTTGCACCTGCAATCTCTTGCGAGACATTAGCAAATTGTGAGTAACTGCTTGGTAAGTAGATGAATGTCGCAAAAGCAACCAAGATTGCGCTGACAATTGCGGACATGAAGAACGAACGATTGATTGCGCTCATTGCATTCTTATCACTTGGACGAAGTCGAGTGAGGAAGATTCCGAGGACGGCTGTGAGCACACCGATGGCTGGGACGATAAGCGGGAAAATCAATCCGCTATCACCAAAACCTGCACGACCAAGAATAAGTGCGGCCACGAGAGTCACTGCATAAGACTCGAAGAGATCTGCTGCCATACCTGCACAGTCACCCACATTGTCACCGACATTATCGGCAATCGTTGCAGCATTACGCGGATCATCTTCTGGAATGCCTTGTTCTACTTTTCCAACAAGATCGGCGCCAACATCGGCTGCTTTGGTGAAGATACCACCACCAACACGCATGAACATCGCAAGCATTGCAGCGCCAAATCCGAAGCCTTCAAGAACGGCAGGTGCATCTGCCTTATAAAGCACAACGACAAGCGCGGCGCCTGCGAGACCAAGTCCAACTGTCAACATTCCGACAACGCCTCCGGTGCGGAAGGCAATTTGCACCGAACGCTCTGCACTGCCATCGCGTGCTGCTTCTGCAACACGGACATTTGCGCGGACCGCTAACCACATTCCTTGATAACCAACGAATGCGGAGAATGCAGCTCCAACGAGGAAGAAGATGGAGCGACCGATTCGAACATCGCTATCACCAGGAAGGGCAAGCAAGACGAAGAAAATGATTGCGACGAAAATTGATAGCGTCTTGAATTGCCGGGTGAGATAAGCGGCAGCGCCCTCTTGGACAGCGGCCGCAATTTCTCTCATTTTCTCGGTTCCTTCACTTGCGGCGAGGACTCGCGCGCGAAGGCCAAAGGCCACCGCCAACGCCACTATGGCGATCGCAAGGACCGCATAGGCGAGGGTCAGGTTTGAGCCGGCCACTTGAACAGTGGAAGTCATGAATACTCCTTATAGGGTCGTCGTACTCCTTATTTACTCCATGGCGACGACCGCTCGGGGGCATCGATGGGGTAGGCGGACAGAATCGTTTCTAGCAGCCAGTGTAAGGTGCAACCAGCATCAAATTGGAACTAGTCGCCCAGAAGGCGGCCATCTGAGCCACTCAAGGCGACCCTATCGAACTACTCTCCCGCACCAGATGCTCGCCAGCCAACCCGAATTACCATCGGCTGACTTCCCCATAAATCAATCTCGCCCCCGCCAAATTCGCAGGTTATCCGGGAATCGGTGCGCACGATCGTGCAGGCCAACCCCGCCTCACCGCCTGCCCGCTCCATAGCTGCCAAGCCCAGCGCCTCTATTTTTCGCACCTCGGCGCGCCGCGCCCCGAATTGCCCATAGGCAATTGCTCCGAGCGCACTTGTAGCGATAAGAAGAAGTGCGAAAGTGAGGGCAAAGATCGATGCGCCTCCACACTCCCCATCAGTACACCTCTTCATCGGAAGCCTTGAGCATCTGCGCTGGCCGCTCGATGGCGCACAGTTACAGTGAAAGCACCATCACTCTGCTCGACAATCGAAAAGCTCGCACCAGGAATCGCTTTGTTCAACTCTCGATTTATTGCAGAACTGGATTCCTCTCGCATCATCGCTTGCACGATTCCCTCTGCAAGATAACGGAGCCGCTCTTCATGAATCGTTGATCCAACAAATCTGACTCCGATAAGTACTAGCGCGATGAGAAAGGGGAGCGCCACCACCAATTCGGCAGTAGCGCTCCCGTTCTCGGAGACTTGACCGCGCACTAGAACAAGAAGCTTGAAAGTGCTCGACGGAGTAATTCTCCAATCAATTGAGCAATGCTTTCAGAACCAAGCAATTTGTAGAGCACTCCAGCGAATCCACATGCGGCAACGGTTGTTACTGCATATTCTGCAGTCGCGATTCCTGCTTCTCCAGATATCTTTTTAAATTTTGATAGCACGATTTATTTCCCTTCGATTGTGGATATTTGGTGGGCAAATCTTCTATCTAACTGTTACGAGAATTGATGTAGCGAATTTTTTTGGGGAAACTTTTTTGTTGTTAAAAGATTCTTAATGATGCGAAGAAGTAATAGACGATCGGCCCAATCCCACCTACCAAGAAGCTTGGCAAAAAACATACTCCTACCGGTAAGGCGAGTTTCACCGAAAGTGACTTAACCCGCTGCCGAGAGATAGTAAGAGTCCGCTCATAACACTCTGTCGATGTTCGCTCGACAACTTTTGCGATCGATCGACCATCCACTTGTGCCCGTGCGATTGCCCGGGCAAACGGCGCTAATTGGTGATCGTTTTCGAGCACTGCCCATGCCTGGTCGGGCTGGGCACCTAGAAGAAAGAGTGAATAGCTCCGATCCAGATCGCCCTTCAAGGAACTTCGTAGGAGTGGAATGACATTCTCCAGCGCTGGCAGCAGCGGCAGCCCAGCTTTCAAAGAGCCGGATAGGGCGGCCAGGAAAAAGAGCGCTTCTTCCTCGCGAGCCTTGGCGGCAGCCACGGTTGCCGCGGTAGGCAAGATCGCAACAAGTCGATTGAGGAACCAATAACCAAGAGGGGCGGCGGGCAACCACCACCAGCCAAAAAAGAGAATCGGAGTGAGCGCCCCGGCAAGAAATAGTGGCCGGATCGACCCAAAAATGTGAGCTAGCGCGGTCACTTTTGCACACTACTAATGATGCTCGCAGACCACCGACGACCAACTACTTGCAGTAGTACAGCCAGGAGCATCATCACCAGTGGAATAGGAGCCAGCAACGCCCGATCGAGATTGATGATCCCTGAGAGTAAGGCGCCACTGAGGATAAAAGCAGGAAAGAGCGTCAACAAGGTGAGCGTTGCGCGGGCTGGTGCTATTTCGATGGCAATTTCCCGATCGCGATCAATTCGAAACTTCGTCTCACGGATCAGTTCATGCAAAGGGTGTGTAATAGACATTCCCTGCATAAATGCTAATTGGAAGAAATTCTCAATCTGCGAATATGCAAGGGCTGGATATCGATGCTGGTGAAAACTTTGATGAAGTGGAGCACCATTCTCAATCTCGGATAATACCGATTCTAAGAACTCTAGTCTCCGGAGTAGTTCACTCTTGACTGCGGGCCTGCGAAGCATCTCTGGCAACAACCATGTGATGATCAATTCTGGTACTCGTGAATCTTTATCTGATTATCTTCAATGACCACTTTTGATATTGAAGTAATTCGACTTCCTGTTTGCGCACCATCAAGATGGATGATGATCTCGATAGCGCTGCCAAATAGCGCAAGCGCTCCCTCACGGGTGATTCCTGCAGTCATTGCTAGAGCGGCAATTCGGTTAGGGATATCCTGCGGCGAATTTGCATGGATAGTGCCACCACTTCCAGCATGACCAGTGTTGAGTGCAAGAAATAAGTCCAGTACATCTGCACCACGCACCTCTCCAAGGAAGATCCGATCAGGCTTCATGCGCAGCGCCTGACGAATCAGTTCTCGTACCGATATCTCGCCGGCTCCCTCGCTATTTCGCTCCCGCGCCTGCATCCGGAGTAGGTGGGGATGAGACGCGATGATCTCGTGAGTATCTTCGATGACAAGAATGCGCTGATCTAAGGGGAGCTCTTCGAGGAGATGGGCCAACAGAGTGGTCTTTCCACTGCCGGTGCCACCAGAAATCAAAAAATTCCTTCGACCGTGAATTATCAAATCCGAGAGCAGTTGAAATCGATCATCTCGTGGCACTAGAGAGCGTTGTTGATTCACTCGAATAGAGAGATGGATCCCACCTTCGATGATCGGTGGCAGTAAGGCATGCAATCGGATTCCTGGACCTAGTTCGAGGTCGATTGCCGGATGCGCCTGATCAAAATGCTTCCCAGCTCGTAGCGCTTGGGTACGAACGAAATTGATCAGCAACCGCTCAGGAATCTCAAAAATATACCTCTCCAGCAAGTTTCCACGATTAATCCACGAACCACCATTGCCATTGAAGAAAAAATCAGAGAATTTTTCTCTTGCTAAGAGTTCGGTAAATGGTCCATAACCTGCGGTGAGATCTCGAAGTGCTAGCCCTTCATTTTGAATCTCAACCTCAGAGAACCACGGCGAGCGCTCAATCAATTGAGCGACCACATCCTCACGAATTTCGTTGAGCAATTCCTCACGCATCAGCGGAGCAACTCGCTAAGTATTTCCTCAAAAACCCGTTCGTTTCTCTTCGATGATTTTCGGGCGATACCAAAACCCATAGTTAGATGCAGGTCCGCAGCAGTTGCAATTCGGAATACTTTTTCGTCAAGGATAAATCCTTCGATTGCAGCGCGCTTTTTCACTCGTGGAGTGAATTTATTGACAAGAACTATTTTTGGCTTGTAGATCTCTCGAAGGACATTAAGACCTATTAAAGAAGGTAAGGTGTTTTCTGCAACCAAAAGCAGATCGCTTTCTAGAATCTTAGTTATCGGCTGATCAATCAGAATCAAGTCGAAATACTCGCGAACAGTTTGTACAACATCGATGAAAACCTCGTCAGCAATCGGTTCAACGCTGCGCCGGGTGAGAAAGGCGAAGCCCGCCTGACACGGGCGCGGAAGCGCTTCAGCGGGAAAGGAAGTTGCGTTGCGGTACTCCTCCCAGAACGGTGGCTGTGCAGCCAAAATCTCGCGAAGTGGTGCGCGAATATCTGTCTCGATGAGTAGCACTCGAACTCCGGCGCGCGCTGCCACTCGGGCCAAATGGAAGGTGAGAGTGGTGGCACCGACACCACCTGATGCAGAGAGTGTGCCCCAAATCCGTGGGGTTCGGAGTTGAGGCACGGGCGCGATTATCAGGTCGCATCTTCCATAGGTGAAGTTCTAACCACAGCTAGCAGGGGATTTGTGAAGTAGGCAGGGCTCTTCGTAATCGTTAGGCTTCACTCCGTGAGTAAGAGCGCCGCATTCTTCGATCTCGATAAAACGATCATCTCCCGCTCTTCTCTCCTTGCCTTCACCAAACCCTTCAATCAGGCGGGCTTGATTTCACGCAAGCGGATGGTGAAGAACTTCATCGACCAGTACTTTTTCTCGAACTCTGGCGCTAATCACGCCCAAATGGAGAAGATGCGGCAGACGCTTACTTCTATGGTCGCAGGTTGGGATGTCGAGGCTACTAAGGCAGTTATCAACGACTCTCTTCATTCCGCTATCAATCCGATGATCTACGACGAAGCCGCAGAGTTGATTGAAGGACATATTCGTGATGGTCGAGATGTCATTATTGTCTCGACATCAGGTCGTGAGATTGTCGAGCCAATCGGGAGGATGCTCGGCGCTACAGATGTTATTGCGACCGAAATGGAAGTTACTGATGGCAAGTACACCGGTAAGGTCGCTTACTATGCATATGCAGAACGGAAAGCTGAAGCAGTTCGAGCTATCGCCGAGAAGAATAATTACGATTTGCAGAAATGCTTCGCTTATTCAGATTCCAGCACTGATATTCCCTTACTCTCGATCGTTGGATTTCCGTGCGTGGTCAATCCCGACCGTGGATTACGAGCGCATGCAGAAGCGAATAATTGGCCGATCTTGCATTTCACCCGGCCAGTACCGCTCAAACAGCGATTTGCGAAAATCCCACCTAAGCCCGCGCTCGCTGCGGCAATCGGCTTGGGGGCATTGAGCACGATCATCTTTTTAGTGAACAGGAAGAAGAAATCCGCAGGAGGTAATACCAACAATGTCACTTGAGAATCTGCTCTCTGAAAATCGAACATTCCCACCTTCGCCAGAGTTTGCGGCTGCGGCTAACGCGAAGAAAGAGATGTATGCACACGCTGACTCAGATCGGCTGAAGTTCTGGGAGGAACAAGCTCGCTACCTTCAGTGGGAGCAGCCGTGGGAGAAGGTTCTTGAGTGGGAAGCGCCATTTGCGAAATGGTTCATCGGCGGGAAACTCAATGCCTCTGTTAACTGTTTGGATCGACATGTTGCCGAAGGTCGGGGAAACCGAATAGCAATTCTCTTCGAAGGTGAGCCAGGAGATACCCGCGCACTCACCTACGCACAGATGCTCACCGAAGTGAAGAAGGCAGCCAATGCCTTGATTGAATTAGGTGTCACTAGCGGTGATCGCGTCGCTATTTATATGCCGATGATTCCTGAAGCTGCAATTGCGATGCTTGCCTGTGCTCGACTTGGTGCAATGCACTCGGTGGTCTTTGGCGGATTCTCGGCCGAGGCGCTCCTTTCTCGTATTCAAGATGCCGATGCGAAAGTTGTGATTACAGCCGACGGTGGCTACCGAAAAGGCGCGGCAAATGCCTTGAAGCCCGCGGTTGATGAAGCACTTAAGGGAGAGCAGAATGTCAAAAAAGTATTAGTCGTTAAACGCACCGGACAAGATGTCGGCTGGAATGCTTCACGGGATGTGTGGTGGCACGAGATTGTCGAGCGGCAGAGTCCAGAGCACCAGGCTCAAGCTTTCGATAGTGAACATGGACTTTTTATTCTCTATACATCAGGAACAACAGCCAAACCAAAAGGCATCTATCACACCACCGGTGGCTATCTCACCCAAGCTGCCTTCACACACCGCAATGTCTTTGATCTCAAGCCCGAGAAAGATATCTACTGGTGCACAGCTGATGTGGGTTGGGTGACAGGTCACTCGTACATCGTCTACGGACCGATGATCAATGGAGCTACCCAAGTGATGTACGAAGGCACTCCAGACTCGCCAACAAAGGGGCGAATGTTTGAGATTATTGAGAAATACGGCGTCACTATCTTGTACACGGCACCGACATTGATCCGCACCTGGATGAAGTGGGGCGATGAATACCCTAAAGCATCGAATCTTTCATCACTGCGCCTTCTTGGTTCGGTTGGTGAACCGATTAACCCAGAAGCATGGATGTGGTACCGCGAAGTTATCGGTGGCAACCGTTGTCCGATTGTTGATACCTGGTGGCAAACTGAGACTGGCGCAATCATGATCTCACCACTTCCTGGAGTCACCGCAACAAAACCGGGTTCGGCGATGGGAACGCTTCCAGGCATCAGCGCTCAGGTTGTCGACGACAATGCAAAACCTGTTGGAAATGGTGGCGGTGGCTATCTCGTACTCGATAAACCATGGCCATCAATGCTCCGTGGCATCTGGGGCGAACCAGAGCGATATAAGGAAACTTATTGGTCGCGCTATCAAGGGCTTTACTTCGCAGGAGATGGAGCGAAACTTGATGATGATGGCGCAATCTGGTTACTTGGTCGCGTCGATGATGTGATGAATGTTTCTGGTCACCGAATCTCCACTACCGAGGTCGAATCAGCTCTCGTTTCACACCCGGCTGTTGCCGAGGCTGCTGTTGTGGGAGCGAATGACGCCATGACAGGACAGGCGATTGTCGCCTTTGTGATCTTACGAGGTGGGGTGCCGAATGTCGGTGGCGAAGAATTGATACAAGAACTTCGCAATCATGTGGCAAAGGAGATTGGACCCATTGCCAGACCGAAGCAAATTCTCGTTGTCGCCGAGTTACCAAAGACTCGAAGCGGAAAAATCATGCGCCGCTTACTCCGTGATGTTGCTGAGAATCGTGCTGTTGGCGACTCGACCACGCTTGCAGATCCCAATGTCATGAAGTTGATCTCTGAAGGATTGCAGGCTGGGAAAAGCGAAGATTAATTAATAACCCAATTTGAAGGCTGCCAAGATGTGTGGTGCTGCTTTCTTGTAAAGTTCCTGCGTGCTTATCCCCAAGGAGAGTTCAAGATTCTCACCAAACGAATCGACTTTAATCTGATTTTCAACTATTTTTCGATAGGCCTCAAAACCATATTTGGCTATAACCCATTCGTATAGCAGCTGCCCAACAGCATATGCAGCTTCGGATACATCATCACGATTCCTTCTATTCTCCATCAGAGTGAGTGCTTTTACGACACTAGCCTCACTCTTGAGTTCACTAAAAATCTTCACATCGCGTTGATTTAGTTTCTCACCAATAAAACTCCGATAAAGATCGAAATATGCGCTCTTACTATTTGAGGCGAGCGCAAATGAGATTGTGTTCGCCGAACCCTCTCGAAATGTAGGTGGTGAGTATTTGTCATAGAGGTCAGAGCTGGGCCAACTAAATTCACGCCCAACATTCAGATAATAGTCCTGAACAACATGGAAATATTCATGTGGCATGACTTGTATTGCATATTTGCGGAGTGAATTGACATTTGCCTTGCTGTTGACGACCAAGCCAGCATGGCCTTGCCATCCTTCTTCGTTCTCCATGTACCAGGCGGCTAGACCTAGATTATGTTCGAGGCCCTGTCCTCGTCTCCAATCTGCGAACCATCGACCCAAGTCATCAAAATATCGTCCCAGTATTGGATCGGCTTTGATTTTCTTCTCTTCTTTTTCGGTGTAGAGATAGATGTTCATTACCTCGTTATTTGGCAGAAATGTAGCGAAAAGTTTTGAGGAATACTCAACTTGTCCGACATAGAGCTTCCGTAAGTCCTTTGGGAATGACTCGCTGATGTCATATTTGATGGTGAAGTTCTTAGAATTACCCTTGTTCGCAGCGGTGCGAATTTCTTTGTAAGCCTTGGTTTTTGTAGCTTCATAAATTTTCCGCTGACTAACACTGCCGTGTGCGCCAGTGCTCGCGGATGTTGCAAGAGAAAGCACTAACCCCACGATTAGCGCACTGGATTGGCTGACGCGTCTCACCAGTGGAATATAGCGTTTACCGCGCATTTCGGCCCATTAAAAAAAGCCAAGAATCTCAGCCTGGGTCTTTTTTTCAGTAGCCCAATCTCAATTCAATGAAGCAAGGAGAGTCTTCATCTCTTCGATTTCGGCGCG
>CAZPIJ010000019.1:0-5066 GCA_964586805.1 uncultured Bifidobacterium sp.
TCCCGAGAATCAGGGTGATTTCCGGGCGAAGTAATGGATGAGTATGCCAAAAGTTCAGGAAAGTTGTAAGTCGGAGAACCCGCCTAAATGGCCGGTTGTAGGGGTTTTAACAGGAATTTAACGGTCGGCGCCCTCGATGAGCGCCTTGGCAACCTGGAGCATCGAGATTCGCTGGTCCATAGCTGCCCGTTGAATCCACCCGAAGGCCTCGGGCTCGCTGATCTGCTCCCGCTCCATGAGGATTCCCTTTGCCCGCTCGATCACTTTTCGGGCGGCCAACTGCGCCTCTAGATTGGCCACCTCGCCCTGTAAGAGGGTTTGTTCAACAAATCGAGAACGAGCCACTTCGATTGCGGGGACCACATCTCCGATAGAGAAGGGTTTGACCAGATATGCCATCACGCCAGCGTTGCTGGCTCGTTCGACTAATTCCCGTTGGCTAAATGCGGTCAGCATCACGATGGGCACTTCGCCGCGAAGTTCTTCTGCAGCTGTGATCCCATCTTTGAGTGGCATCTTGACATCGAAGAGCGCGACATCGGGGCGGTGTGTGCGAACGAGAGTCACCGCTTCACTGCCGTTGGCCGCTTGGCCTACGACCTCATACCCCTCTCGTTGCAGCATTTCGACCAGATCCATTCGGATCAATGCCTCATCCTCGGCAACTACTACCCGAAGGCGCTGTTGATTCTCACTCGCTTGGATATTCGCGTATGGCTCTGATCCGGCTGTCATGTGCCCCGAGTCGGATTCGAACCGACACTATGCAGTGTTTGAGACTGCCCTCTCTACCGTTGGAGTACCGAGGCTCTTTACACCAGTTTACCGGTAGGCCGGAGCGATGCCACCCACAGCATCTCCAATCCGATGCACGCGCATAGCGTTGGTCGAACCGGGGATTCCAGGTGGACTTCCTGCAACAATCACGATGTATTCACCCACGGCTGCTCGGCCAGAATCAAGGAGCGCCGAATCGATCTGTTTGACCATATCATCGGTGTGCTTTGCAGGTGGAATAAGAATCGGCTCTACTCCCCACGAAAGAGCTAATTGGTGCGCGCTGCCTGGCTCGGGAGTCAAGGCGAGAATCGGAATCACCGAACGCAATCTCGACATTCTTCGTGCCGAATCACCACTCTGTGTAAACGCAACCAAGAAGCGAGCGCCAACAACTGCTCCTACCTCGGCTGCAGCTTTTGTGATGGCACCAGATTTGGTATGAGGATTGTGGCGAAGCGGCGCAACTTCAGCCAGAGCCTCTTTCTCGGTCTTTGCAATGATACGAGACATCATCGCCACCGCTTCAATCGGAAAATTTCCGATACTTGTCTCACCTGAGAGCATCAACGCATCCGCGCCGTCTAAAATCGCATTAGCGCAATCGGTTGCTTCAGCACGAGTGGGCGAGGGATTGCTTATCATCGAATCAAGCATCTGTGTTGCCACAATGACCGGCTTTGCATTCTCCCGAGCGACCATGATGCATCGCTTCTGCACCAATGGCACCTCTTCGATCGGAAGTTCGACACCTAAATCACCCCGGGCAACCATCAAACCATCGAAGGCTGCAACAATTTCGTCGAGATTGGAGAGTGCTTGAGGTTTCTCGATCTTTGCAATGACTGGAACTCGAACATTCATCCGCACCATACATTCGTGAACGCCTGTGATATCTGCAGCCGTGCGCACGAATGAGAGCGCTACAAGATCCACTCCAGCCTTGAGCGCCCACTCGAGATCAGCCACATCCTTCTCTGAGAGGGCCGGAACTGAAAGTGAGGAGCCCGGAGCGTTTATCCCTTTGCTATCGCTGATGGGGCCACCATTTCGCACCACCGTGTGGATCTCGCCCCCAACAATCTTCGATATCTGCAGCGAAATTTTCCCATCGTCGATCAATAACATATCCCCTGGTAGGCAATCCTTTGCCAAACCTTTGTAGGTGGTCGAGGCCCGCGAGCTATCACCGAGGATCTCTTCAGTAGTGATGACAAAATTGGCCCCTTGAACGAGAGAATGTTCACCCAGAGTGAATTTACCCAGTCGCACTTTTGGGCCTTGCAGATCGGCAAGAACTGCAACATATGCCCCGCGCGTTGCAGCTTCACTTCGAACTCGATCGAGCAATTGTTGATGAACTTCACGACTTCCGTGAGAGAGATTCAGGCGAGCGACATTCATGCCAGCATCGATCAATTGACCGATTCGTTCGGCGGTTGCAGTTGCCGGACCTAAGGTACAAACAATCTTTGCTCGACGAAACAGACTCATGCCATCACTAGACCATCAAGGGTCGAGCAGTGGGCTCTATCGGAGCAGGCAATTGTGTCCGTCCCATCAGATATTCATCGACCGCCGCAGCTGCTGAGCGCCCCTCGGCGATTGCCCACACAATAAGTGATTGACCTCGACCGGCATCGCCTGCAACGAAGACCCCAGGAATAGTGCTTTGGTACTGGCTATCTCGCGCGATATTTCCCCGAGCATCGAGATCGACACCCAGCTGAGCTATCAATGGTGATTTTTCGACACCGGTGAAACCCATGGCAAGGAAGACAAAATCAGCAGGAATCTCGCGCTCGCTACCGGCGACCTTCTCGAACTTGCCATCGATAAATTCTGTTTCGACGATTCGTAGCGCTCGAAGAGCTCCTGTGCTGTCGCCCAAGAAAGCTTCAGTGGAGACCGAAAAGATTCGCTCCCCAGCCTCTTCATGTGCACTGGAAACTCGATAAATCATTGGATAAGTCGGCCATGGTGCTGAAGAGGGGCGCTCATCGCTTGGTCGAGGCATGATTTCCAGTTGCGTTATCGAAGCTGCGCCTTGTCGAATAGCGGTACCCAAACAATCTGCACCTGTGTCGCCGCCACCAAGAATCACCACATGTTTTCCTGAAACATTAATCGGAACTTCGGTGACTTCGCCGAGGCCTTGCTTGTTTCCCCACGGCAGATATTCCATCGCCTGATATATGCCGGTGAACTCTCGTCCTGGCACTAGCAAATCGCGCCATTGCGTCGCACCGATTGCTAGCACTACGGCGTCATAGCGCGTTCGAAGCTGCTCTCCGGTGATCTCAGTTCCGATATCGACTCCAGCGCGAAAGCGAGTTCCCTCTGCCTTCATCTGAGCAAGGCGACGATCGAGAATTGACTTTTCCATTTTGAACTCAGGAATTCCATATCGAAGAAGTCCGCCGATCTTCTCGGCTCGTTCGTAGACCGCAACGGTATGTCCAGCTCGGGTGAGTTGCTGCGCCGCAGCAAGTCCAGCCGGTCCAGATCCCACCACGGCCACCGTCTTGCCGGTTAGTCGATCAGGAATAAGTGGTTTTACTCCGCCGCTAGCGAAGGCCTCTTCGATAGTCCGAAGTTCGACCTGTTTGATGGTGACAGCATCACGGTTGATGCCCACTACGCATGCCGTCTCACAGGGAGCCGGACAGAGACGGCCGGTAAACTCAGGGAAATTATTGGTTGCATGCAACCGGTCGATTGCCTCTCCCACTTCCCCGCGCCAGATGAGGTCATTCCACTCGGGGATGAGATTTCCAAGTGGACACCCTTGGTGACAGAACGGGATTCCGCAATCCATACAGCGCCCTGCTTGCTGTTGTAACTCGGCAAATGGTTGCTCTTGATAGACCTCACGCCAATCGCGGATACGAATATCTACTGGTCGACGAGTTGGGGTCTGTCGTGGCACTTTCATAAATCCTGTGGGATCAGCCATGGGTCGCCTCCATTACATAAGTCTCACGCGGAAGACCTTCTTGCTCTGCGCGCTCCATTGCAGCGAGGACTCGAGCATAATCGCGAGGCATCACAAGCGAAAAGCGCTCGATTGCACTCTCCCAATCGCTTAGTAATTCGGTAGCAATTTCTGAGCCACTCTCTGCGCTGTATCTCGAGAGGATTTGGTGAAGTGATTTCTTGTCGTTTTCCGTTGGGATCAAGATATCGACCATCTCGCCATTAACATTCTCGGGATTGATATCCAGGATGAATGCGCGACCACCGGACATACCTGCAGCAAAGTTTCGACCGGTGCGCCCTAGGACCACGACGACGCCACCGGTCATATATTCACAACCATGGTCGCCGACACCTTCGACAACTGCTGTGGCGCCAGAGTTCCGTACACAGAACCTCTCACCCACGATTCCTCTAATGAATATCTCACCAGATGTCGCACCATAGCCAATGACATTGCCTGCGATGACATTCTCGTGAGCTCGAAGTTTGGCTCGTTCATCGGGTTGCACCACAATTGCTCCACCAGAGATTCCTTTACCAACATAATCGTTAGCATCTCCATAGAGTCGAAGTGTGATTCCTCTAGGGATAAAAGCGCCGAATGACTGACCGGCTGAACCGTGGAAGGTGAGGTCGATGGTTCCTGAGGGTAGACCGGCTCCGCCATATCGTCTGGTGACCTCGGCTCCTAGCATCGTTCCCACAGTTCGATTGACATTTCGTACCTCGAGCGCGGCTCGAACTGGTTGCGCATCTTGTAGCGCCGGTTGTGCAAGCTCAATCAATTGATTATCCAAGGCCTTATCAAGACCATGATCCTGTTTCTGCACTGCATATCGCAGACCAGGGGCTGGTGGCAGGAGTAGCGGCGATAGATCTAACCCTGAAGCCTTCCAATGTTCCACCGCTTGTTTGGTATTAAGTACCTCAACCTGACCAACAGCTTCTTGCACGCTTCTGAAACCAAGTTGAGCAAGAAGTTCTCGAACTTCTTGAGCGATATATTCGAAGAAAGTTTGGACGAACTCGGGCTTTCCGGTGAATTTCTCGCGGAGCGCTGGATTTTGAGTTGCCACACCAACTGGGCAAGTATCGAGATGACAGACGCGCATCATGATGCACCCTGAAACCACAAGAGGTGCAGTTGCAAAGCCATACTCCTCGGCGCCCAGTAGCGCCGCAATAATGACATCGCGACCGGTCTTCAATTGACCATCGGTTTGCACAACGATTCGATCCCGCAATCGATTGAGCATGAGAGTCTGTTGAGTTTCAGCCAGGCCTAACTCCCAAGGAGCACCGGCATGCTT
>CAZPIJ010000019.1:5166-19842 GCA_964586805.1 uncultured Bifidobacterium sp.
GTGGAGTGTCGAGTCTTCGCCACCCATGGATAAACCTTTTGACCGGGCAGTTGTCCACCCTCGCCAGGTTTTGCCCCTTGAGCCATCTTGATTTGAAGATCATCGGCATTAACAAGGTACTCACTCGTGACACCAAACCGACCACTTGCCACCTGCTTGATGGCAGAGCGTTTCGAATCCCCATTGGGCAACTGAATGTAGCGTTCGGGGTCCTCGCCGCCTTCGCCAGTATTGGACTTCCCGCCGAGCCTATTCATCGCAACTGCAAGAGTTTCGTGTGCTTCTTGGGAGATCGAACCGTAGGACATCGCTCCTGTTGAGAATCGTTTGACTATCTCACTGATCGGCTCAACCTCTTCGATGGGAATCGGTTTGCGAAGATCGGTCTTGAATTCAAAGAGGCCACGAAGGGTCATTAAATCCTTTGCTCGGTTATCGACCTTCTCCGTGTACTTCTTGAAGATTTCGAATTTTCGGGCGCGCGTGGAGTGCTGCAAGAGAAAGACCGTCTCTGGATCAAATAGATGTGGTTCGCCATCGCGACGCCACTGATACTCCCCGCCGGTGGGCAATCTCTTGGTTCCTGGTATCTCGCCCCCTGGTGGATAGGCGATCTGGTGGCGAGCGATCGCTTCGCTTGCAATGACATCAATCCCAATGCCACCAAGTCGAGAGGTGGTGCCGGTGAAATACTCATCGACCAGATCTTGGGCTAGCCCAATTGCCTCGAAAACCTGCGCCCCGGTGTACGAGGCAATTGTCGAGATTCCCATTTTCGACATCACCTTGAGAACTCCCTTGCCCAAAGCCTTGATGAGATTGCGAACAGCCTTCTCGGGAGAGATGTTGGTGATGACACCTTGATGCACAAGATCTTCAACGCTCTCCATCGCCAAATACGGATTCACCGCAGCGGCACCGAAACCGAGTAAGAGCGCGACATGGTGCACCTCGCGTACATCGCCAGCTTCGACAACAAGGCCTACCTGAGTGCGTCGTTGTTCTCGAATCAAATGATGGTGGATAGCAGAGGTCAGCAAAAGCGAGGGAATGGGTGCATTGTCAGCATCACCATCGCGATCGGAGAGCACAATGATTCGCGCTCCAGACTCAATCGCGCGACTAACCTCTTGGCGAAGCTCTTCGATTCGATTCTTGAGACCCTCCCCACCATCAGCGACCGGAAAGAGTCCGCGAACGACATGTGGAGCAAATCCGCTCTGAGTCTTATCTGCATTGACATGGATGATCTTCGCCAACTCGTCATTATCGATAACTGGAAATGGCAGCAATATCTGGCGACATGAGTCAGGTCCGGGGTCGAGAATGTTGTGCTCGGGGCCAATTGTTGCGGTCAAGCTAGTGACCAACTCTTCTCTAATGGCATCTAGCGGCGGATTGGTGACTTGCGCAAATAGTTGAGTGAAATAATCAAAGAGCAATCGAGGCTTGTTTGATAGCGCTGCGATCGGCGAATCAGTGCCCATGGAACCAAGTGGTTCGGCACCACTTCGCGCCATAGGCGTAAGAAGGATTCGTAATTCCTCCTCGGTATACCCAAATGCTCGTTGGCGCCGGATGACGGAGGCGTGTGGGTAGACGATATGTTCTCGGGCAGGTAGATCCTCAAGCCGCACTACGCCCTCTTCGACCCACTTTCCATAGTGAGCCGCACTCGCCAGATCCGCCTTAATCTCTTCATCTTCGATGATTCGCCCTTCTTCGATATCGACTAAGAACATGCGCCCAGGCTGGAGGCGACCTTTACGAACTACTGATGCCGGCGGGATGTCGAGCACGCCCACTTCGCTCGCAAGGAGAACTAAACCATCGTCAGTTACCCAGAATCTTGATGGTCGAAGTCCATTCCGATCAAGGACTGCACCTACCTGATGTCCATCGGTAAAAGTGACACATGCTGGTCCGTCCCATGGTTCCATCAACGAAGAGTGGAATGCATAGAACGCCCTTCGCGCTGGATCCATCGATGCGTTGTTCTCCCACGCTTCTGGGATCATCATCAACATCGCATGCGGAAGTGAACGACCGCCAAGATAGAGCAGCTCCAGCACTTCATCGAAGGATGCTGAATCGCTTCCTCCGGCTGAGACGATTGGAAAAACGCGCTTCAGATCACCAGGAATCACATCGCTTGCCAAGAGCGCCTCTCGTGCACGCATCCAATTTCGATTTCCTTTGACAGTATTGATCTCACCATTATGAGCAATGTAACGGTAGGGATGGGCAAGTGGCCATGATGGGAAGGTATTTGTCGAGAATCGTGAATGGACCAAGGCCAAAGGTGAAGCAACTCGCTGATCAGATAGATCTGGAAAGAACTCCTCTAATTGACCTGTTGTCAACATTCCCTTGTAAACGATCGTCTGAGATGAAAGTGAAGGGAAGTACACCTCAAGAGAGTGCTCTGCTCGTTTGCGAAGACAGAAGAGCAGTCGGTCGAGGGCGATTCCGCTCTCGCCTTTTGCGCCAGCCACGAAGAGTTCTTTGAAGGTGGGCATCACCGAACGGGCGGTCGCACCCAGTAGTTCTGGATTAATCGGAAGTTCACGCCAACCCAGGATGAGTAAACCCTCACTTGCTGCAATCTTCTCGATTTCAGCAATTACAGGTTCTGCCGCGCTCTGATCCGATGGCAAGAAGGCAATTCCCGCGCCGTAATGTCCAGGCTCGGGCAATGTGAAATCGAGAATTTCGCGGAAGAAAGCATCGGGAATTCGAATCAAGATTCCGGCACCATCACCGCTGTCAGGTTCGGCACCTGATGCGCCTCGGTGCTCCATATTGCGCAGCGCCGTCAGCGCTGATGCCACGATCGAGTGTTGGGCGGTTCCAGTCAGGGTGGCCACCATGGCAACCCCACATGCATCCTTCTCGTACTCGGGGCGATAGAGACCGTGCGCAGATGGCATCGTCGAAAAATGAGAAATGGCCACAGTTATCCCTCCTGGCGGGACATCGTTGGCCCAGAAATATGCGAGGGCCAGAGTCTAGCGACTACAGGCCGCTGATGTGAACCAAGGCACCGATGCCCGCGGTCACAGCCATCGCCAACGAGCCACCGACCATGATCCGGATGGTCGGAGGCAGGGGCCGCGTCCCTGAGATTCGGGCTCCGGTGATACCGGCCAACGCAAGACCGAGAATGGTGATAGCGACAATGCTGATTCCTTGATTGATTAATGGTGGAATGAAGACTCCAATCAAGGGAATCAATCCGCCAAGGGTGAACGCTGCTGCAGAAGCAATCGCCGCCTGCATCGGCCGCGCTTTCGTGAGGTCATGCTGACCGAGTTCATCGCGAAGATGAGCCGAGAGCGCATCATGATCATGAAGGGCTTGGGCAACCTGGAGCGCTAATTCACGAGGTATCCCCCGCTCCTGATAGATCGTGGCTAGCTCTAATAACTCTCCCTCTGGATCAAGTTCAAGATGTGCTTTTTCGATTTCACGATCGGCTTTCTCGATATCAGTTTGTGAACTCACTGAAACATACTCGCCAACTGCCATCGAGAGCGCGCCTGCTGCGATTCCTGCCATACCAGCGGTGATAACAGTGTTGGTGCTGGTTTGCGCTGCAACGAAACCGAGCATCAAACTCGCGTTAGAGACCAACCCGTCATTGACGCCCAGCACGGCAGCACGAAGCCACCCTGATCGATGGGTCCGGTGCTCCAGATTCCGCTGGTAGACCTCTTCTAGCGACATGGCGAGAAGATTACCGCGAGCTGGTGGGATTTAGTCGCTGCCCGTGCTTTGACGGCGCACTCGCCGATCGAACGCGCCAATGGTGCCAAAAATCCAGAGTGAAATACTGACAAAGATGTTCAGGCGTAACCCGAAGATCAGTTCACTCTCATCAATGCGGAGCCCTTCGATCCAGATTCGGCCGAAGGAGTACGCGGCAACATAGAGGAGGAAGATTCCGCCCGCTCGCAAGGAACCGCGGCGAGAGTAGAGCAGAAGGAGCATCGCGACCAGGACGCACCAGAGTGATTCGTAGAGAAATGTGGGGTGAAAGGTGGCGAACTCTTCATACCCCATCGGTCGCTTTGTTGCTGGCACTTCCAAGGCCCATGGCAGCGAACTTGGTTTGCCGAATAATTCGATGTTGAACCAATTCCCCCAACGACCAATCGCCTGTGCGATGACGATCCCTGGAGCGAGAGCATCCATGAATACGGCGAAAGATGGCAGGCTCGCCTGGGTGCTGGACTCGCGCCGGCGGAGTATTCGATAGCGAAGGTAAGCGCCCGCAGCGCCCAAACTGATAGCACCCCAAATCCCTAGTCCACCGCGCCAAATAGCAATTGCATCAAGGAGGCTTCGATCTCGTTCCCAACTTGTTGCGAGGTGATAGAGGCGACCACCGATAATTCCTGAAGGGACGGCCCAAAATGCAACATCACTGACAACGCCGGCAGCTCCGCCAGCGCGCACGAATCGTCGTTCACCCCACCACACAGCAACAACGATGCCGAGAATTATGCAGAGCGCGTAAAAGTGAATTGTCAGTGGACCAAGCGAGATGGCGCTAACCGATGGCGAAGGTATAGACGCCCAAGCCATAAGAAGGGCTAGTTGATACCAAATCGCGCGAGTTGCGCGTTGAAGCCTTCGGCGGTGTAGTAGTTAACGCCTTGGTCATCACTTTCGATGACCTCGCCATTGATGACATAAGTAGGCGTGCCGTTAATGTTGGCAGCGCCGCCAGCTGCTGAGACATTGGTCAACCACTTTTTATACTTTTCAGTGTTCAAGCAAGTGGCAAACTTATTCTCATCGAGCCCCATCGCAGCAGCCATAGAGATCACATATTGCTTTGTCCATGTACCTGAACCCTCTTGCTGCTGGTTCTGGTAGAGGAATTTCTTATATTCAACAAACTTGCCTTGATCGGCAGCGCACCCACCACCCATGCCGGCCACGACCGACTCGGGTCCGAGGAAGGAAAGGGTATTGAAGACAACTTTCGCCTTGCCTTGGGTGATCAATTCACTGATTCGCTCGCCATTAATGCCTTCAAAGCGCTTGCAACTCGGACATTGGAAATCTTCCCAAATATTGATGGTGGGAGTCTTGTCGGCATTGAAGACGATTCCATATCCATCGTCTTTGCTCGCCCCTGGTGGAAGCGCCACATTCTCAGCGCTTCGATTACTCACCACGGTGAAAATTGCGCCAATGACGACTACGAGTGCGACCATCCCGATGACGATCCATCGAGTGATGGGATCGGGTTGGTTATCTCGGCCACCTCGTTGCGGACCACGATTCTTTGATGCCATGTTTTTAGCCTACTTCCCCCGATTATCGAGCGCAAAGCGAGAATGAGGTCGCAGGTAGAGATAGAAACCACAGAGTGCAAGCCCGATGTCGCGGATGATCTCCTCTAAGTATCGAGTTTGGCTTGGATCGATCTCGCCACCGCCGCCAAAACAGCCACAGTCGATACTTAAACCCCGGGCCCACGCAGAAGCGATGGCGCCGATAAAAAGGAGCATCAAGAGCGCACCGATCAAACCTGATAGGCGGGTTGCTACACCAAGAATGAGAAGCAGTCCAAGTCCAACCTCAAACCAGGGCAAGATGTAGCCGAAAAATGAAGCCAAGTTATTGGGAAGCAATTCGTAGGCGCGCATCGCAGCTGCAGCTTTGTATGGATAGGGAATCTTAATTGCGCCGGCAGAAAAGAGCACTCCACCCAAAGCTAAACGCGCAAATAAACCTATCCAAGAGAGCAGTGCCTGGCTTTTCTGGGCGGTGCTTACTGCGGGATTAAGTTCAGTCATCGTGCTCCTCGAACGGCTGTGACAAGGGATTGGGCAAGAGTTCGGAGTTTTTCCATGGCAACTGTAGAACCTGATTGATCACTTGGATTGACTGAGAGAAGTTCCTTGATGAGCGCGCTTCCGATAATCACTCCGTCAGCGTATTGCGCAACCTCCCGAGCCTGTTCTGGGGTAGAGACCCCAAGCCCGACCGCGACCGGAAGATCTGTGACCTGCCGAATGCGAGTGACCAACTCTTGCGCTGAGTTCGAGATTGCGGTTCGTGTTCCCGTGACGCCCATCAAACTAGCTGCGTAGACAAACCCCGATGTGATGCTAGTGACTTTCTGCAAGCGCTCGTCAGTAGTGCTGGGCGCAACGACAAATACCGTATTGATACCCGCCTTGCTCGCACTCTCTTTCCAAGGGTGCGCTTGCTCGAATGAGAGATCGGGGGTGATGACTCCAGAGCCGCCGGCATCAGCAACAGCGCGAGCGAACTTGTCGGCACCAAATTGTTCGATCGGGTTCCAATAAGTCATGACAACTGCTGCGGCCCCGCGTGAACTAGCGTGACTGAGCGTTGCCAACACATCTTTAGCCTTCACGCCATTTTGCAGCGCCCGATCGGCGGCCTCTTGGATTATGGGGCCATCCATGACCGGATCGCTATAGGGATATCCGATTTCGATTGCATCGAAACCTGCATCAATCAAGATGTCAATTGCTTCGGCGCACCCTTGCATGGTGGGAAATCCTGCAGGGATATAGCCGATCAATAAGGCGCGATTCTCGTTTCGCGCTCGGCTCAGAACCTGTTCGAGGGCGCTAACTTGCGTGCTAGCCGTAGCCATCTCACATCATCCCGAAATATTGCGCAGCAGTGTGAACATCTTTATCGCCCCGCCCGCTGAGGTTGATCAATAAAACCGCGCTGGGACCGAGCTGCTTACCTAATTTCATTGCGCCGGCGAGCGCATGAGCTGTTTCGATTGCAGGGATGATGCCTTCGGTCCGGCAGAGCAGCGAGAAGGCCTCCATTGCCTCGCGATCGGTGATCGACCAATATTCTGCTCGTCCCATGTCATGTAGATGTGCATGTTCTGGACCGACTCCTGGGTAATCAAGTCCGGCAGAGATCGAGTGTGACTCTTTGGTCTGACCATCCTCATCTTGCAACATGTAGGAGCGGGCACCGTGCAAGACCCCTGGTCGCCCTCCGGAAATTGCCGATGCGTGGCGACCACTCTCGATGCCATCTCCACCGGCCTCCAATCCGATCAACCGAACGGAGCTGTCGTCAATAAACGGGTAGAAGATACCTATTGCGTTAGAGCCGCCACCCACGCAGGCCAACACTGCAGTGGGCAGTGCGCCGGTCAACTCGAGCACTTGCGCGCGCGCCTCGTCACCGATGATGCGATGGAAATCTCGGACCATTACAGGGAATGGATGCGGCCCTGCGACGGTACCCAATATGTAATGAGTATTTTCGACATTGGTCACCCAATCGCGCATTGCCTCGTTGATTGCATCCTTGAGTGTGCGCGAACCCGTAGTGACAGGAACGACACTGGCGCCAAGTAGACGCATGCGCGCGACATTGAGCGCTTGTCGCTTCGTATCCTCTTCGCCCATATAAACCACGCACTCAAGCCCTAAGAGCGCTGCTGCAGTCGCTGAGGCCACACCATGTTGGCCCGCCCCGGTCTCAGCGATGACTCGCTTCTTACCCATCCGCTTGGTCATCAACGCTTGCCCAAGGACATTATTGATCTTATGTGAACCAGTGTGGTTGAGATCTTCTCGCTTGAGCAGGATGCGAGCGCCACCGCAGTAGTCAGCAAATCTCTCGGCCTCAGTAAGGATGCTTGGTCGACCAGAGTATGTTCGATGAAGATGATTGAGTTCTGCCGCAAAATCAGGATCGCTCTTGATCTCCTGATGCATCTGCGCCAATTCATCGAGCGCCGCTATCAACGCTTCGGGGACATAGCGACCGCCATACGGACCGAATAACCCAGTATCAATCGCTGCCGTCATGGCCTAAGCCTACGGACTCTCTCCTGGTCTGCGCGATTCAAAAATTCGGCAATAGCCTGCGCAGGAGCGCCATCTTTGACCAACGCCTCGCCGACAAGCACTCCGGCTGCCCCTATCGCTGCAAGGTGAGCGACCTCTTCCCCGCTGCTGATGCCCGACTCTGCAATCAGTATCGTTCCTGTGGGCGCTAGCGGCGCGAGCGCAGCAAAAGCCCCTGGGTCGACCTCGAGCGTCTTCAGATTCCGTGCATTGATTCCCAGTAAATCTATATCTAATGCTTCGTCCTCAACCAACTTCTTGACTCGTGCCATCTCGGCGATCTCATGGACCTCTATCAGAGTGCGCATTCCTAAGGAGTGGGTCAACTTTGAGAAATCGATTATCTCTTGGTCGGTTAATGCGGCAACAATCAGCAAGATGAGATCCGCTCCGAACGCTCTGGCCTCGATGATTTGGTACTCATCAATAATGAATTCTTTTCGAAGTATTGGAATATCAATTGCCGCTCGAACCGCTTTGAGATCTTCGAGGCTGCCATGAAATCGTCGACCTTCGGTGAGCACGCTCACTGCGCAGGCCCCACCTTGCTGGTATTGCTTTGCAAGGGCAGCAGGATCATCGATGCGCGCTAGTGCGCCCTTGCTGGGGGAAGATCGTTTGACTTCGGCGATTACTCCGAAACCATAAGTGAAGTGCGCCATCACATCCAGTGCGGGAGGGCGTTGCGCTATTTCGCCACGAAGTGTGTCGAGTGAGACCTGGTTCTTTCGTCGCTCCAGGTCCTGGCGAACCCCGACGATGATTTCGTCTAGAACTGACATCGAAGAGAGATCAGTGTGCGCTGGTCTTGCGACCAAAGCCGGCGCTCTTCATGATGAGTCCAACCAGCCCGCCAAGCGCGACGACGATAAAACCTGCGATTGCCCATGGAATATTAGCTACTGCAATTGCCACACCGGCGATGATCGAACCAAGAATCACGATGATGGTTGTTGCCCAAGCAGCGGGAGTCTTACCGTGATTATTGACTGACATAGGTCGCCCTCTCTCTGGTGGGAAAAGCCGCAAAATCGCACTTCATATTTTACCTCACACACACTGCCCAAATAGCACCATCACAGCAGTTATATATCTGTCGGATCTTTACCCTTATCAAGTGCACGCCAAGGATCGGGAAGGCGCTCATAGCGAGAGGGCAGGCCAGAGCGCCTTCGACCTCTTCGAATGAAGAGTGGCCGAAGGATGGCAATCACCATGAGTACTAATGAAAAAAGCAGGAGTAGCAACGCCCAGATCGAGAGTTCCACTGCCAGAAAACGAGCTGCTGTGGTGATCCCGATTACTGACACTACAAGTGGAAGAAGGATTTTGATGAGCCGGTTCATTTTTTCTCTCGCCGGGAATTAGCTGTTGCTACGGCGGTAAGCACGGCCGCCGCCTTGTTGACGCACTCTTGGTCCTCATTCTCAGGTATCGAGTCAGCGACTATTCCTGCGCCTGCTTGCACATAAGCAATCCCATCTTTAATTAACGCCGTCCTAATCGCAATCGCTGAATCGAGATTGCCGCGAAAATCGATATAGCCAACGATGCCGCCGTAAAGACCGCGCCGAGTAGGTTCCAACTCTTCGATGATCTCCATCGCACGCGGTTTCGGAGCACCTGAAAGCGTGCCCGCCGGGAAGACTGCAGTCAAAGCCTCGACAACGCAGACGCCTTCATTCAACTGCCCAGTGACTGTCGAGACGATATGCATCACATGGGAATATCGTTCGATATTCATGAACTCGACTACATCGACTGTTCCAGGTTTACATACCCGACCTAAATCATTGCGACCTAGGTCCACGAGCATCAAATGTTCAGCTCTTTCTTTCGTATCTGCTAATAACTCAGCTGCAAGTTGATTGTCTTCTTCATCTGTTCTGCCACGAGGTCGGGTTCCCGCTATCGGATGGACCATCGCCTCTCGCTGATTGATCTTCACCAGCGCCTCGGGACTTGAACCAACCACATCGATACCATCGGTGAAGCGCAAGAGGTACATATAAGGGCTGGGATTTTGTCGCCGTAAAACCCGATAGATATCAAGCGCACTGGCATGCGCCGGGGTAGCAAAGCGTTGCGAGAGCACCACCTGAAAAGCTTCACCGGCGAGTATCTCTTCCTTGATACGCAACACATCAGATTGATATTCAGCAGCACTGGTATTTCTCGTGAACTCTGGCTCGACTTTCTGCTCGGCAGGTAGCACGCCTGCAGATTCATTCGCTGATGAACCGAACAGATCTCCTTCCATCTGATCAAGTCGCGCGATTGCATCAGCGAAGGCTTGGTCAACCCGTTCATTACTCCCATCCCAATTGATGGCATTGGCAATCAAGGTGACTTCACTAGTGGCGTGATCGAATATCGCTAAATCCGAAATGAGCATGAATGAGAGCTCTGGTAGGTGCAAATCATCTTGTGCGATTGAGGGTAACCGCTCCATCCGTCGGACTGCGTCGTAACCCATGAATCCAACTAGCCCACTAGTTAAGGGTGGGAGCTCCTTTAGTGGGACGCTCTTAAGGTGCGAAGTGGTGATCTTGAGCGCAGTCAGTGGATCTATTCCCTCGGGAGCGCCTGCAGGTTTAGTGCCGCTCCACACCGCCACTCCATCTCGTTCGGTGAGTGTGGCATTGCTGCGGACGCCAATAAATGAGTACCGAGACCAGGTTCGCCCATTCTCGGCAGATTCAAGAAGGAAAGTCCCTGCCCGCTCTTGCGCTAATTTGCTGTAAAGGCTCAAAGGAGTCTGATTATCCGCGATGAATTTTCTGGTGACTGGGATAACTGTGTGATCCCGTGCAAATTCACGGAATTGATCGAGGTGCATCAGTTGATCCGATTGCCGAAGCAAGTCCGAGATCCGGTATGACATGCCACACCTTGCTGCTCCACTTTGAGTAGGAGTGCATCGCTATCGCAATCGACATCAATTGAGATGACTCGTTGGGTATTTCCTGAGGTTGCACCCTTGATCCAGAGTTGGTTTCGACTTCGACTCCAATAGGTCGCACTTCCCGATTGGATAGTTTGAAGCAGCGCCTCTTTGTTCATCCAAGCAAGCATCAGGACCTCATGACTACTGGCTTCTTGAACAATCACTGCCACAAGTGCTTCTGGGTCGGCAAGTCGCAACGCAAGTTCCTCGGGTAGAAGGCCAGCGCTACTCATATCGTTATTCTCCCCTATTCTCAGCGGATCAGGTGGCCACGATTTCGCAGGTACTCTTTCACCGCGCCAATTCGAAAAGCGCCGAAATGAAAGACCGATGCCGCAAGGAGCGCATCTGCACCTGCGGCTATAGCTCGGTCGAAATCCTCCAGCGCGCCGGCGCCACCACTGGCTATCAGCGGCACCTTGGCAGAGGCTCGAGCCAGAGCAATCATCTCGAGGTCGTATCCAGAGCGAGTGCCATCGGCATCCATTGAATTCAGGAGCACTTCGCCGATACCTCGACTACACCCATCTTCGATCCAGGTCATGGCATCGATACCCGTGCTCTTCCGGCCACCATGCGTGGTGACCTCGAAACCGCTGGCGGTATTCGCTCGGCGAGCATCGACCGAGAGTACGAGGACTTGCGAGCCAAAACGGGCAGCGATTTCGTTGATCAACTCGGGTCGAGCCAAGGCTGCGGTATTCACCGAGATCTTATCTGCGCCTGAACGCAAGAGTTGATCGACATCACCTATAGAGCGCACACCTCCTCCGACCGTCAACGGAATGAAAACTTCGGTGGCACAACGGGAGACAACTTCATACATCGTGGATCGTTCATTGCTGCTTGCAGTTATATCTAAGAAGGTCAATTCATCTGCACCTTCATCGTTATATACCTTTGCCATCTCGACCGGATCGCCAGCATCAACCAAGTTGATGAAGTTGACGCCTTTGACTACCCGACCATCGGTGACATCAAGACAAGGAATGATTCTGATTGCTGGCTTCTTGGTCATTGTGCAGCAGCCAACGCTTCTTCGAGCGTGAATGCGCCCGCATAGAGCGCCTTGCCGACAATTGTGCCCTCGATTCCTAGCTCCGTCAGTGCGCGAAGCGCGCGAATATCTTCGATAGTAGAGACACCGCCGCTAGCGATGATTGGCGCCTTAGTAGCCGCAGCGACCTCTTGGAGTAAACCAAGATTTGGACCTTGCATGGTGCCATCTTTGGCGACATCTGTGACTACATATCGAGCACATCCATCGCGATCTAATCGCGCTATCGTTTCGAAGAGGTCGCCACCTTCCCTAGTCCAACCTCGCGCTGCAAGGGTATGCCCACGAACATCAAGACCTACTGCGATTTTTTCGCCATGACGGGCGATTACCCGAGAGGTCCACTCTGGATTTTCTAGCGCTGCTGTCCCTAGATTGATTCGGGCGCATCCGGTGGCGAGGGCTCGTTCTAGGGATTGGTCGTCCCTGATTCCGCCAGAGAGTTCTACTTTGATATCAAGCCGCTGGACGACTTCGGCAAGAATCTCGTGATTGCTTCCTCGATCAAAAGCTGCATCCAGGTCGACTAGATGAAGCCACTGCGCACCCGAGTTCTGAAAATCAAGTGCGGCATCGAGTGGTTCGCCATAGATGGTCTGGCGTGCTAGCTCTCCTTGGACAAGTCGGACAGCTTTGCCATCTTTGACATCGACGGCTGGAAGAAGAATCAACGACATGTAGTAATCCAATTCTCGATCAAAGTTGCACCGGCATCGCCTGATTTCTCAGGGTGGAATTGAGTAGCACTTAATGGCCCATTCTCCACTGCGGCTATGAACCTTCCGCCATATTCGCCCCAACTCACCTTCGCCGGAACCAGAGTTTCTGATGCGGGTAGTTCCCACTGTTGTGCTGCGAAAGAATGGACGAAGTAGAAGCGTTCACTCTCAATACCTTTAAAGATATCCGAATCTTTTGCAGCCTCGACTTCACTCCATCCCATGTGCGGCAAGACTTCTGCCGGCAACTCTTCGACTGTTCCTGGCCATTGAGCCAATCCCACTCGATTGATTCCATGTTCAACACCTCGAGCGAAGAGCACTTGCATTCCCACGCAGATACCGAGAGTGGGGCGATTAGCCACTAGTCGGGCATCGATAATTGCACTTGCGCCAACCTGATCTAACCCGTCCATGCATGCTGCAAAAGCACCTACACCGGGGATGACCAGACCCTCAGCTTCGATACAGGCTTGCCTCTGCGAAGTTATTTCGGCGTGTACGCCATGTCGAGCAAATGCTCGTTGCGCCGATCGGACATTCCCAAACCCGTAATCGAGAATCGCTATCAAAGTCTGCCTTTGGTGGAAGGAATACCAGCGACCCCATCTCGTGAGACTGCATCGCGAAGTGCGCGAGCGACAGCTTTGAATTGTGCTTCCATAACATGGTGCGCATTTCGCCCCTCGAGAACTCGAACATGCAAGGCAATTCGAGCTTCAGCAATCAGCGACTCCCAAATGTGTCGAGTCAAAGTGGTGTCATACGATCCGATGAGTTCCACAATCTCTGGTTGGCGATGTACCAGATATGGACGCCCAGAGAGGTCCACTGCGGCCTGGACGAGCACTTCATCAAGTGGCACCGTTGCATCACCGAATCGACGAATGCCTGACTTGTCGCCGAGCGCCTCGCGCAACGCTTGCCCGAGCGCCAGAGAAGTATCTTCAACCGTGTGATGAGAGTCGACCTCGACATCGCCAATAGTCTTCACGGTGAGGTCGAAGCCGGCATGTTTACCGAGCTGGCTGAGCATGTGGTCGAAGAATGGCACCTGGGTCTCTATGGAGATCTGACCAGTGCCATCAAGTTCGAGATCGATATGAACCGATGATTCTTTCGTGGTGCGATCGACAACTGCGCGACGACTCATCGTGCCCCCATCCCTCGTGACAATCCGGAATTTTACCCTTACTGATCTCGTTTGTGCGCACTGCCCTGCTCTAGCGCGCTCTTGAGCTCGGTAATAAAGCGGTCATTCTCCTCAGGCGTTCCCACCGTGACACGGAGATGCTCAGGTAACGCGACATCACGAATGAGAACTCCTCGAGCGAGCAGCGCCGCCCAGAGTTCTTCGGGCTTTTCCGTTTTAAATAGGAAGAAGTTAGCTCCACTGGGCAGCACCACGACTCCGATACGAGCCAATTCGGCCGCAATCCGCTCTCGCTCCTTGCTCAAGAGAGCGACATTTGCCAGTAGCTCTTTTGAGTAAGAGAGCGCAACGAGCGCTAAGGCTTGAGTCGCGCTACTTAGGTGATAGGGCAGGCGCACCAAGAGCATCGCATCGATGACAGCTGAATCTGCAACGAGATATCCGACGCGGGCGCCGGCAAAAGCGAAAGCCTTGCTCATAGTTCGACAGACCACAATATTTGAGAACTGATTGATAAGCGTGACTGCACTGAGCTCGCTGGAAAATTCTTGATAAGCCTCATCGACCACCAATAGCGCACCGACATCGTTCGACGCCTTCGCAAGTGCAGCAATCTCGGCCAGAGACGAAATGGTTCCCGTAGGATTATTTGGAGTCGTCAGAAAAATCATCGAAGGGCTAAGCGTTTGAATTGCGGACTGTGCGCGCTCGATATCAATCATAAATTCAGAGTTACGAGGCACCTCAAGCCAATTGGTCCCTGTGGTTCGGGCGATATTCCTATGCATGGAATACGAAGGTTCGAAGCCAAGTGCCTTTCTATTATTGCCGCCAAAGGCAAGGAAGAGACTTTGAATAATTTCGTTACTTCCATTGGCAGCCCAGATATTCGATGATGCCAATGTCGTATCTGACAATTGGTTGATATA
>CAZPIJ010000020.1:0-19698 GCA_964586805.1 uncultured Bifidobacterium sp.
GTTTCGATCAGATTACGACCGAGATACTCAGCGCTCCTACTTTCTGGGATGCCGAGGAGTACCATCAGAGATATCTCGAAAAGAATCCCCATGGCTACGACTGCCACGCTACGACTGGAGTGCCATTTCCGGTTGCCGCCTTGGAAGCGGGGCGCTGAATCAACATGACCAAGAACCAGAATCACGATCACTCGTACCCCCATCAGATCAACGAAGAAGAGTTACGCGCGCGCGTAGATAGCCTCTCCTTCAATGTTTTGCGGCGAGCAGCTACTGAAGCGCCATTTACGGGTGAATACACTGACGAAGAGAGCGTCGGTGTATACAGCTGTAAGGCATGTGGCGCTGAACTCTTTCGGAGTGAACATAAGTTTCATTCAGGGTGCGGATGGCCTTCGTTCTATCAACCTGGGGCAGATGATGCGGTCGAGCTCCTCTCTGATCACTCGCTTGGTCGAGTTCGTACGGAGGTGCGGTGCGCAAATTGTGGCTCGCACCTTGGCCATGTCTTCGAAGGCGAGGGGTATTCCACGCCAACTGACCAAAGATGGTGCATCAATTCGGTCTCCCTGGAACTCAAGAGGAAGTAGGCTTGCCGGCTAAACGCCCATTGCAGGGCCTAAGGGGATGTGCGAATGACTTCTGGTTCAGTCTGGCTTCTGACTATCTCAGTACTAGTGGGTGTACTGCTTCTTGACCTGCTGTTGGCAATCAAGCGCCGAAATCAGGAGACCACCACTAAAGAGGCCGGCCTCTGGACCATCTTCTATGTCGCAGCCGCAATTATCTTTGGGTGGACCCTTGGGTCATGGGAGAACCCGCAGGCGCGATCAGAGTTCTTCGCTGGTTGGCTCACCGAGTATTCGCTCTCCATTGACAATGTATTTGTCTTCATCATCATTTTGGCGCGACTAAAGATCAGTAAAGAGCGAGCACAGCTTGTCCTGCTCATTGGAATCATCCTCGCATTGGTCTTGCGCGGCGCCTTCATCGCTGCGGGTGCTGCATTGATTCATCGCTTCGTGGCAATTTTCTTCCTCTTTGGTGCCTTCTTGTTGTACACCGCCTGGCATCTTGCAAAAGACGAAGACGAAAGTAACGACTGGCAGGAATCAAAACTCATCAAGACCCTTGCAGCACGAGGCGCTACGCCATTCACAATCGCGCTCGTGGCGGTCGGAACTACCGACTTGCTCTTCGCACTGGATTCCATTCCCGCAATATTCGGTCTCACGAAGGATCCATACATCGTATTCACAGCAAATGCATTTGCACTGATGGGTTTGCGTCAGCTCTACTTCTTGCTCGGCGACTTCCTCAATAGGTTGATATATCTTTCCAAAGGCCTGGCGATAATCCTGGGCTTCATCGGGGTGAAACTCATCATCGAAGCGCTCCATGGTGTGGGGATCCACAAGATTGGCGCATTCAAGATTCCAGAAGTTTCACTCGCGGTCAGCTTGGGCGTCATTGTGGCATCTTTAGCGGTCACAACATTGATCAGCCTGACCAGGAGCAGTTCCAAGCCCGCAGAAAAGGATTAACAGGAGATTCAGATGAAGCCAATCGCAGTAGTCACGGGTGCGTCGAGTGGCATTGGAGCAGCAACTGCGCTCTTGTTGGCAGAGAATGGCTATCGAGTGGTCGCAATTGCCCGCAGAGCAGACCGACTAGCCAAAGTTGCCCAGCAGAATTCCGATATCGAAGTACTCACTATCGATGTCACTTCAGACGAAGATGTCCAGAGGCTTACTCGTCATCTCACGGATAAACCTGTCGAAGTGCTCGTCTGCAACGCTGGGGGAGCATTCGATTTCGATGCTGTAGTCGAATCCGATCCCGAGCTTTGGAAGTTAACCTACGATGTCAATGTCGTTGGTTCAGTTCGATGTATCAAAGGTCTAGTTCCCCTGATGAACGCACATGGCAAAGGGCATGTTGTCATCATCACTTCGACTGCAGGACAACTGGCGTACGAGAATGGTGGCTCATATGTTGCCGCGAAGCATGGTGAAGTTGGGCTGGCGCGCACCTTGCGACTGGAATTGAACGGTTTGCCTATCCGAGTCACTGAAATCGCACCTGGCATGGTGAAGACCGATGAATTTGCTCTCAATCGTTTCGATGGCGACAAAGAGAAGGCGGCAAGGATTTATGCCGGTGTTGCCAGGCCACTCACTGATGCCGATGTTGCTGAGGCAATTCGGTGGAGCGTCATGCTCCCTGAGCACTTCAATATCGACTCCATGACTATTCGACCTGTCGCCCAAGCAGCACAACACAAAGTGCATCGAGTGCTATAGATATGAGTCAGCTTTTAAGAGCGCCATCACTTGCAGAGCTGCGCCAGAGAAAAAGCACCAAATGGCGTGAATACGATGTCGATGTCGTGCCACTTCCGGTAGCTGAAATGGATTATCCGATAGCTGAACCTGTTATTCGTGCGGTGACTTCGATGATGAACCGCTCCGATACGGGCTATTTGGGCAAGTTTCCCGAGCTCGGCCAGGCTTTCGCAGGGTTTGCGCTCCGACGATGGTCCTGGAAAGTTGATCCTGAGTCGGTTCGGATCACCACAGATGTTGGCGTTGCGATGGTCGAGATTCTGCGCGTGCTGGGCAAACCTGGGGATGGCATCGTTGTGATGCCCCCGGTATACCCCTCGTTTTACAACTGGGCTGCAGAAATCCAATTTCCGATGGTAGAAGTTCCCTTATTGCACCAGGAGAACGATTATGCAATCGACTTTGCTGGATTGGAACGAGCCTTTGTGGGAGGTGCAAGATTTCTTGTGATCTCAAGTCCTCATAATCCCTTGGGAATGGTTTTTTCAGCTAATGAGCTCGAGAAGATTGCACTGTTGGCGCACGAGCATGGCGTAATCATCCTAAGCGATGAGATCCACGCACCGCTGACATATCGAGGGATTAAGTTCACGCCATTTGCTTCCGTGAGCTCGATAGCAGCTCAGCAAGTGATCACGCTGACATCTGCAAGCAAATCCTGGAACCTCGCCGGATTGAAATGCGCGATTTTCTTCACGGAGAACCAAGAACTTCATGAGCAAATGGAACCATTAGTCAAAGCAATTCGTCATCGAGCATCCATACTGGGAGCTGTTGCGCACACCGTTGCATTCTCCGATTGTGACGCGTGGTTAGATGATGCGGTCTTTACTATTGAAAGTAGCGCTGCACACTTTCAGAACTTGGTAGTCAAGCACTGGCCGAATGTCACCATTACCCAACCGAAGAACAGCTATCTCTCATGGGTGGATTTCTCGCGAACCCAACTTGGCGAGGACCCTGCAATCGAATTACTCGAGCGCGCCCGGGTAGCGTTGAGCTCTGGCATGCCCTTTGGTGCCGGTGGGGCCCGTCATGCTCGCCTGAATTTCGCCACCTCTCCCGAGATCCTCGAAGAGGCAGTGGCCCGAATAGCGCCATGTCTGTGAATGCACGACCCGACCACGATGTCATTGTGGTGGGCGGCGGTCATAACGGATTAGTGGCTGCTGCGTATCTAGCAAAAGCAGGTAAGAATGTAGCGCTCCTCGAAGCCCGCTCCAACATCGGTGGTGCATCCATCAGCCATCAAGCGTTTCCGGAATTTCCCGTCAAGTTATCGCGCTATTCCTACCTAGTCTCACTCTTTCCTGATCAAATCAAGCGCGATCTTGGTTTGCGATTCAGCACACTCTCGCGAAAAGTCTCCTCGTATACGCCAGTGCATCAAGGAGACGAGCATCTTGGGCTTTTGGTAGAACGAAATCCAGGAGTGGCAACAGAAGAATCATTCCGACGACTCACCGGATCGGATACCCATTTTAAGAGCTGGGTGGATTTCTATGATCGGTTAACAAATCTTGCTCAATATCTAGCACCTACGATGCTCACTCCTTTGCGGACCATAGAAGATCTGAAAAGTGGCTTCGCTGACAAGGAAATCTGGCGCGAAGTATTTGAGCAACCAATCGGAATCTCGGTGGCCAATCGTTTCGCCGATGATGTGGTGCGCGGGGTAGTGCTTACCGATGCTCTTGTTGGAACTTTTGCTTCAACGGGCGATATGCAAGCCAACATTTGTTTTCTTTATCACATCATCGGCAATGGGACGGGTGAATGGCGCGTTCCTGAGGGAGGGATGGGTGCGGTAGCTGCAGATCTCGAACGGGCAGCACGCACTTTTGGTGTGGAGATCAGTATTAATAGTCGGGTGGCGAAGATTGATGGGGATACCGATGGAATTGAAATCTCAACTACTGAGGGGATAAGAAAAACCTGTCGGGAGTTGGTCTGGTGCGCTGATGATCGATCGTTATCCCGGTTATTAGGGAACCCGCCGCGCGCTCGACTTGATGGTGCTCAGATAAAAATGAATATGCTCCTTCGCGAACTGCCCAGACTCAAGAGTGGAATAGATCCAAAGGTTGCATTCGCAGGCACTTTCCACATTGACGAGAGCGCCATCCAATTAGAATCAGCATTTCAACTAGCGCGAGCAGGGACCTTGCCTCAAGTAATTCCTGCCGAGGTCTATTGCCACTCCTTGACTGATCCAAAGATTGTGGGCGACACCGAACTACATACTCTGACGCTCTTTGCCTTTCATACTCCCGCAGAATTATTCGAAAAGGATCGAGCGCTCACCACAGCTAAAGCAACCGAACGGATAATCAACGGTATAAATTCATATTTGGAGAGTCCAATAGAAGAGGTACTTGCCTACGATTCCGATGGACGAGCATGCCTTGAGGTAAAAACACCGCTTGATTTGGAAGACGAGATCGACCTACCAAGGGGAAATATCTTCCACGCTGATTTGACAATGCCCTTTGTCACGGCGGGAATAACAGATAAATGGGGAAGTGCAACCGAGTATTCCAACATCCACCTTGGTGGTGCTAGTGCGGTACGAGGCGGTGGCGTCAGTGGTATCGCGGGGCATAATGCGGCTTTTGCAATCCTTCAAGAAAGTTAGTCTCTAGTACCCTTCTCTCATGTCAAACGAGCACCCGTTCCATCCAGAGACCGAAGTCGTCCAAAAAGGGCGCCCGGAGCGTGAACCTGGTGGGGCAATTATTGGTGGCATCGCAGTCACGACGACATTTCGTGCAGGTGGCGAGTACATATACGGTCGCTCTGATAACGACACATGGCGTGATCTCGAAGCAGTTCTCGGCGCGCTCGAACATGGTCGCGCTCTAGTTTTCTCCTCGGGAATGGCTGCAATCTCAGCCACATTCGACCTGCTCCCACCCGGAGGAACAATTGTCGCCCCCAGCTCTGGTTACATGAACACCTTAGTGCAGTTGAAGAAACTTGAAACCAATCGTCGCTTGAAAATCGTTTGGGTCGATATTGAAGACTCTGCTGCTGTTATCAAATCTCTCGATGGCGCGTCGATGCTCTTCTTTGAATCGCCTATCAATCCTCTGCTCACTGTTGCAGAAGTGGCCATATTGATCAGAGAGGCTAAATCTCGTGGAGTTCTCGTTGCGATGGATAACACTTTTGCCACTCCGCTTCGTCAACGACCGCTGCAACTTGGCGCCGATGTAGTCGTGCACTCATTGACCAAAGCACTTTCAGGACATAGTGATGTGGTCTTGGGGACAGCAGTGACGAACTCTGATGAGTTATACGAACGATTGCTCTCTTACCGAAAAGATTCTGGTGCCAATGCAGGGCCATTTGAAGCGTGGTTGGCCCTCCGTGGATTGCGAACCTTCCCGATTCGTTTTCAACAATCCGAGAGCAGTGCAAAGGTTCTTGTTGAACGCCTGGCTAAGCATCCGGCGATAGAACGAGTTCGCTATCCAGGATTCGGTTTCATGATTTCTATCGAGGTAAAAGGCGGAGCGCGCGCAGCAGATAAAGCGTGCAATTCCTCTCGAATTTGGGCTTATGCCACGAGCCTTGGAGGTGTTGAGTCATTGTGGGAACGCAGGCGCCGCCACGGCGACGAGCCTGTCGATGTGCCAGAGAATCTGATTCGCCTCTCAGTGGGAATCGAACATGTCGAAGATCTGTGGAGCGATATGGAGAGCGCGCTCAATAAATCGCAGAGTTAAGTTAGCTGCACTTTGGGGCAGTGTCGTGCAAGATTTTCCCTGGATTGAGAATGTGGTTTGGATCAAAGAAGTTCTTTATTCCTAACATGACATCAATAGCTGCTTGTCCAGTTTCTTCGACGAGAGCATCTATCTTCCCTGCTCCGATTCCGTGTTCGCCGGTGCAAGTGCCCCCCATTGCGATAATCCGCAAGGCCATCTCGTGGGCGATTTCTCGGATTTCTTCGAGTTGTTCAGGTTTTTCTGGATCTGTAATGATGAAAGTATGGAAGTTCCCGTCGGCGACATGGCCCAAGACCGTATATGGATAGCCCTTTTCGGTAAGAAATTGATCGGCCATTCCCACTGCTTCGCCAAGTAAAGAAAGCGGGACTACCGAGTCGGTGCTCACACCTTTCTTACCAGGGTGTGCTGCAACGCTGGCCCAATGCACATGGTGTCGTGCCTCCCAAAGCTTTCTCCGGGCTCCTTCATCGCTAGTCCATTCGAATTCGGTACCGCCAAACTCTGCGACGATCTCTTGTGTGAGTTGGGCCTCCTCTTCGACGCCTTTTGGACTGCCATGGAATTCAAAGAAGAGGGTAGGGCTTTCTGGCAGAGTGAGATTTGAATACGAATTGATGTTTCGGATGCAATTCGGATCGAGGAATTCACAGCGCGCAATGGATATTCCAGAGCGGACGACCGCCGTTGCTGCTTCGACCCCAGCTTGTAGCGTGGGAAAGCGAGCGATTGCCGCAGCCATCTTCTCTGGCGTGCCATATAGCTTAAGTGTCAATTCGGTGATGACTGCAAGCGTGCCTTCAGATCCAACGAGAAGTCGGGTGAGGTCGTAACCGGCAGAGAGTTTGCGCGTACCTCGGCCAACATGAATAACTTCTCCGTTGGCCAGTACTGCGGTGAGCGCAAGGACATTATCGCGCATCGATCCGTATCGAACTGTTGTGGTTCCTGCCGCACCAGTGGCAGCCATGCCACCAAGAGTGGCATCGGCTCCAGGATCTACGGAGAAGAACAAGCCGTGCGAAGCTAACTTTTCGTTGAGTGCAACTCGATGCACGCCAGCTTCGACGCGCACCATGAGATCGTCGGGACGAATCTCAAGAATCTTGTTCATTCCTGTGAGATCTAGTGAGATGCCGCCATAGAAAGCAAGAATGTGTCCTTCGAGAGAAGTTCCTGCTCCAAATGGAATGACCGGAATCCCCTCGCCGTTGCAATAGCGGAGAATCGCGGAGACTTCTTCTGTGGTTTTAGGAAAGACCACTGCATCGGGAAGCACTGCCGGCCATGCGGATTCATCTTGACCATGTTGCTTGAGAACCGATTCCGAAGTGTTCACACCGCCACCAGCCAGTGTGCGTAGGTGCTCAATGTGCACGCTCGTCAGAGGGAAGCGAGTGAATCCCGCAGTCACCTGAGAGGTGGTCGTCATGGTGTAAGCCTAAGGGATGCGCGCTCGTTAGCATTCCCATACGATGGGCGAGCAGGCACGAGGGCACTAGAGAGCACTAGAGAGCACGAGAAGGGTTGTCTGATGAGTAATGCGGCGCAGTCGTACATCCCAGGGGTGTGCAATATTGGAAAACGCGAGATTCTCCGTCGCCGAGCGGTGGGGATTGCTGCCCTTGTTTTCGCATTCGTTTCCGGCTTCACATTGCTGATGACTGATGGCATATCTCAGTCAGCGCGCTGGGCAATCTTTTTCCCATTATTCGTCTCTGCCATTGGATTCATCCAAGCTCGAAATCGATTCTGTCTAGCCTATGGGCTCGCAGGTACTTTCAATTTTGGAAAAATTGGCGACATGGAACGCGTATTTGATTCTGAGAGCAAAAAATCAGATCGACGCAAAGCATTAGTCATACTTGTTCAAGCAGCTCTCGCGGCCGCCGCTATCACAGTCCTGTTCACTCTGTTGCCCTAATTCTGAAGTAACTACAGAATCTCGAGTCGAATCGAGAAAATCTCTTGTTCACCTGGCTTGAGCCATGTGGCGAGGTCTTGTTCTACAGCACCGATGAGACGAGTTCGAGGCGGCACAGAAGCCGGTTCGAGCGCGGTGATTTTCGCTCGCCGATGAAAGGGAAATATATCCCCGCCATTTTCTTGCCAGTACCACAAGTGCGGGAAATCCTCAGCGTTCCAACTAGTTCGGATGTGCTGTCCAAAATCAGGATTTTGCCACTCTATCCAACCCTGACTTTCGCGAAGCAAGTAGACCAATCGACCTTCTGCATTCATTTTGCGATGACGAATGTCTATTCCGACTTTTCCCATATCTTGCCAGCGAAACTCCTCTGAATAACCTTCATCGACATAGTCACTAAACTTCCAGATTGAATCTTTAGGTCCGGTTACTACACCCTTGTCAGATCCGCGATAGGCGATGTGTTCGACTTTGATCAGTGGTTCAGGCTGCTCGCCGACATTCGTGATTGTGGTAGTTACAGTGAGCGCAGAGATACCCTCTTCAAGTTGGATCTCTCTATGCACATGTAACGCTTCAAAAATCGTCACATCATGGACTATGGATCGGGCATCTATTGAGAGTAACCGCCACGGCAAAATCGAACTATCACCATGGAAACTGTGATGTCGTCCACCAACATCACATTCGGTGTCAGCACTGGGCGTCAAGAGCTGCCAGCCACCCCGGTAACGAGACATCCAATAATGTTCACTTTGACCATGCGGGTATTCAATCGGCAATTCTTCGACATCATCGAATTCATACCAGGCAAGTACATTTGAATCTGATTTCAAGTCCTTGCCGATGTGAGTGATCGTAGCTCCGCGGGTTAGGTCAAGTCTCACCGCGATATTCAAAGTGGCAAGTTCGATGATTTCATTCATAGCGGCATCGTATGGCGACGATTACTGCATATCAATAGTTCGTTGCTGCTGCTAAGTTAATTTTGAATTTCTCATCAGTGAAATCGGTTCGTGCTTGGTCGAACTTCTCCATCCCCCAACTCCAAAAGTCGAATTCAATAGTGGAAATTGCATCTTGAATGGAAGCCCAAAGTGTCCATCCATATCTGGCTAATAGCGCGTAGAGCCATGCACGGGCGACCTTTTCTGGTCGAGCAAGTAGGTAATAGTGAGTGATGAGTTCTTCAAGTTGATTGTCAGAGAGTTTTGCCTCCGCCCAGATATTTCCCAGCTCAAAACATGGATCATTATTCCCCGAATACTCATAATCGATGATCCACACTTTGTTGCCATCGTCGATAAAGTTTGCCGGTAGTAAATCGTTATTGCACGGGACCTTGCCGTCATCAAGAATCGCAAGCGCCGCCCTCATTTCTTGGATTTGTGGCTCGAAGTCTTGATATCCATTAGGTAGTTTGAAACCGCGTTCCTTAACGATTCCCAGATAATTCTGCTGGATAGTGAACATATCAAAGTCTCTGACAAATGGCCGCGCCGAATGTAATTGCCGACAACTTTTCGCAATCCGTTCCAGGTTCTGAGAGACATCGGTCGCATCGAAAGTTTTCCCTTTTATGAAGTCGATGACAAGCAATCCATGTTCAGGAAGATATTGGAAAACTTTTGCGCCAATTCCGATATCAGCAGCGATACTAGAGTTCTTGAATTCTGCATCTCTATCAATGGAAAGCAGATCAGAACCGTTGCTTGAGATGCGCACGACATAATCTCGATCAGGGGTGGAAACTTTCACATTTCGATTTGTGATGCCGCCGGATAACTCGCTCAATTCATTTCGACCAGCCAGTAGTGGCACCTTGTCTAGCAGGTGACCGAAGCTTGATTCGAGCTCGGTTCTGGCTCCAGACATGAGTTCAGGATACATTTCATGCTGTGTCTGTGACATCCTCTAGTGCGATTCCCAGCCGCGCACGAATCGTCATCATAGGGGGCGGCGTGGGTGGCACTTCGGTTGCTTATCACCTAGCCCTCCTGGGGGAGAGCGATGTACTCCTTTTAGATCGCGCAGATCTCACCAGTGGTTCGACCTTCCACTCTGCAGGGCTGGTCGGACAGCTCCGAGCTGATCCCACCTTGACCAAGATGAATATGCATTCAGTTGCCCTTTATCGGGAATTAGAACAGAGCGACACTCCGCCTGGCTGGCGTGAATGTGGATCGATCAAACTTGCTTCCTCACCGGCTCGCATGGAAGAGATACGAAGACAGATTGGGTGGGCAAAGACTTTCGGATTGGATTTGCACGAGATCTCACCAGCAGAGGCTCAAGCTCGGTTTCCTCTGATCGACCTCGAAGGTGTAGTGGGAGCATGCATCATGGAAAGCGATGGTCAAGTAGACCCATCACAATTAGCCTATGCATTAGCTTCGGGTGCACGAAAACGAGGCGTGCGTACTTTTACCCATACTCGAGTTTTGGGAATCACCACAAACCTTGGTCGAGTCACTGGAGTTCAGACTGATAAAGGCGAAATTGAATGCGAGATCGTAATCAATTGTGGAGGTATGTTCGCCGCGGAAATCGGCCGGATGGTTGATGTACGGATTCCTATTGTTCCGATGTCGCACCAATATTTGATCACCGAAAACTTTCTCCCCGATAACCAACCCTTCCTGCCATCACTTCGTGATCCGGATAACTTGATTTATTTCCGTCAAGAGGTCCGTGGATTGGTGATGGGAGGTTATGAACGAAATTCTCGGGCGTGGACAGCCAGTTATGAGAATTTCGATTCGATCCCTCCAGATTTCAATGGCAAATTGTTACCGGAAGAATGGGATCGTTTCGAAGAGATCGCTATCAATTCCCAAAAACGGGTACCAAAGATGGCCGAGATTGGTGTGAAGAATTTCATCAACGGTCCAGAAGGTTTCACTCCTGATAACGAGTTCTGCCTTGGCGAGACTTCGGTAGGGGGATTTTATGTCGCGGCCGGCTTCTGTGCTCATGGGATTGCGGGAGCAGGTGGTATCGGCAAAGTGGTCGCCGAGTGGGTTCTCGCTGGTGAACCGACGATGGACCTTTGGCATATGGATATCAAGCGATTTGGGGCGAATTATCAATCACCAGATTTCACATTGAAACGCATCACTGAAAATTATGAGGCGTATTACGACATTCATTACCCAGGTGAAGAGCGCCAGAGCGCCCGCCCGAAGAAGACCTCACCGGTTTATGAATGGCACAAGGCTCATGGTGCAGTCTTTGGCGAAAAATCTGGTTGGGAGCGCGTCAATTTCTATCAGCGAAGTGGCGGAAGCGAAGAACTTCGACCGAAAGGTTGGGCCGGCAAGAATTGGGATAGTTCGGTTCAGATAGAGCATCTTGCCACTCGTAAGTCCGCAGGATTATTTGACGAATCAAGCTTTGCCAAATTTATCGTTTCAGGTGTTGGTGTTGATCAATTCTTGAATTGGGTCTGCGCCAATAATATTGCGAAGGAAGTTGGGCGCACTGTCTATACCCAAGCTCTTAATTCTCGAGGTGGTATTGAGTCGGACTACACCGTCACTCGAATTAGTGAGAATGAATTTATGATCATCACAGGAACGGCTTTTGGCACTCATGATCGCGGTTGGCTTGAAAAGCGAGCGCGAGAAGATGGATATCAGGGGATAACCATCACGGATATCACCGAGCAATTAGCGTGCTTTGGTTTGTGGGGGCCGAAGGCTCGCGCGATTCTCTCGACACTGACCGATGATGATGTGAGCAATGAGGGATTTCCCTTCATGCATTCTCGCGAGATTGTGATTGCAGGAATCAAAGTTCGTGCGACTCGAATTACTTATGTAGGAGAACTTGGTTGGGAGTTCTACCTGCCAGCAGCTCAGGGTCTAGAGCTCTGGGAAGCGCTCTATCACGCGGGCGAACCTTTCGGTCTAGTTGCAGCAGGCTATAAAGCTATCGAGTCACTCAGGCTCGAGAAGGGTTACCGAGCCTGGGCTGGCGAAATCAATAGCGAGACTAATCCCATCGAGGCGGGCTTGGCGTTTGCACTCTCCAAGAAGAAGGAAGAGTACAAAGGTAAAGAAGCCCTTGATCAAGTGGCAAATCAGCAAACTCGCAAACTTTCGGCAATTATTTTTGATGACATTACCGAGGTTCCGCTCGGAAATGAACCGATTCGCGCAAATGGCAATATTGTCGGACGAATGAAAAGTGGCGGGCAGGGTTACTCGATTAAGAAAGCGATCGGATACGCATACCTCCCAATTGCGCACGCTAATCCTGGAGATCGTGTCGATGTCGAATTCTTCGGCCGATGGGCCGGTGGCGTCATCGCCAGTGAACCGTTATTTGATCCTGAGGGGAATCGAGTCAGATCGTGAGTGATCTCGATGATCCATGGTTGATTGTTCGTCAGGAGTTACACAACCGGCTTGCTGATCAAGAGAATCTTGTCAGAGCAATCCTCTCTGGTCGTCGACGAAATCACCAGCCTCCTGCAGACCGAATCGATATTCGCCCGGTGCGAATAAAGGGTCAACTTATGCTTCAACTTGTCGCCACACATAATGGTCATATCGAAACTAAGAATCACTCCTTTTCCGAACTTTCGTCGCTTGAGCTCTTCGACTCAGGATTTGCCAATTTCATCATCGAAACTTCGACAGAGCGGTATGAAGTTCGGGTAGGTAAGAAGGGGCAGGTTTTCGCGAAGAGTTCGAGGGTAGATCTGATCCCTAACTATGAGCACGACCAGAAGAAAAATCGAATACTCGAGGAGAGCGACCCATTCTTGGTTGCAGTAGGTATTTCAGATTCCAGTGGTCGGGTCAAACCATCAATGCGGGATAAGTATTTGCAAGTCGAGGAGTTCCTAAAGATTCTGGAGGCGAGCGCACGGTTGCTCTCGAATCAGAACGGCGTGCTCCGGCTTGTTGACCTAGGTTGTGGTCATGCCTACCTCACCTTCGCCGCTGCTCGCTATTTTCAGATGCTAGGTCGGGAAATCTCCTTCATCGGCGTAGATGTAAACATCCAGAGTCGCACACATAATGAAGCAATCGCCCAGGCCCTTCGTATCAACGAGAAAGTGCAGTTCGTTGATTCGGCAATCAACGCCTTTCCGGTACGCGAAGTGGATATCGCGATTGCCTTACATGCGTGCGATACAGCAACTGACGACGCACTGGCGTGGGCGGTAGCAGCTAGTGCCCAAGTGATTTTGGCCGCACCATGTTGCCATCACGACCTACACCAGCAGATCAATCAGAAGAGAGCAGCGATTGATGGACTTGCCGAGCTTTTCGAGCACGGCATCCTCAAGGTGCGGGTGATCGACGCTTTAACGGATAGCTTCCGAGCAGCGCTTTTAGAGATTGCCGGATTCAAGGCTGATATTTTCGAGTTTATCTCGGGAGATCACACCAACAGAAACCTTATGATTCGAGCAGTTCGAAGCGGAGAAGGTGGAGTAAGTTCCCAGAGGCAGGCGCGGAAGCTTCGTGAGTATCGCCACACTTGCTCGTTATGGGGAGTCAAACCTGCGTTGGAGTCAAGATTGCAGTTGGGCGACTTTCGCGCCACCGACTAGGCTTTACGCGTGTCTTTGATGGCAACTTCACGCGCGCTCTTAGCTCTGATGAAATTGCGCGTAGTAGAACTGCTCTTGGTTTCCACCCTGCCAGCGATGGTTCTTGCTGAGCGCGGTATCCCGAATCTTGCCTTGACGGTGGCGACATTGGTTGGTGGCACACTCGCTGCCGGTGCCGCTAACGCCATCAATCAGGTGATGGAGCAGGATCTTGATGTAGCGATGGGGCGGACCTCCCGAAGGCCGCTAGTAGTTGGCACACTATCAACACAGACCGCGTTGATCTTTGCTGCCGTGCTCACCACGAGTTCGCTAGTGATCTTCTGGTTCTTCACCAACCCGCTCACCACCGCCCTCACCTTCATCGCGATTGCTTTTTATGTTGGCGTGTACACCGCGGTTCTCAAGCGCCGGACTCCTCAGAACATCGTCTGGGGTGGGATAGCAGGATGTATGCCAGTGTTGATTGGATGGGCGGCAGTTCGAGAATCACTTTCCTGGAGCGCAGCACTTCTCTTTCTTGTGGTCTTCTTTTGGACGCCGCCGCACTTTTGGGCCTTGGCTATTAAATATAAAGATGACTATGCCAGAGCAAATGTGCCCATGCTCCCTGTTGTGGCTGCAGAGAAAATCGTGCTTCGACAGATGGTGGGCCATTCGATTGCGATGATTGCAAGCTCCATCGCACTTGGCTTCATAGCTTCGCTACCGTTCTGGTATTTCGCCATTGCCATTTTGTTGGGTGGCTACTTTCTTTACTTGGTTCTCCAGTTAAGGGATGGCAGCGAGCAGGTGCGTGCGCGGGTTGCAGAGCGGATTTTTCATGGATCGATCTCTTACTTGAGCGTTTTATCGCTAGCTATTGTGTTGGCTGCGATTTTTTAGCGCGAGCCCATAGTGCTATGCCTATGAGACCTACAACTAACAAGAGGATTCCTTGAAGTCGGAACATACCAAGGAAAGTCTGGGCAACTATCGGAGCAGCTGAGTTCACCAGTGGATCTGTCGATTCCTTGGTCGCTGATTGCACTCCTGTTGATGCGCCATAGAAGAAAGCAAGAAGTATCAATCCGGTTGCTGCGAATTCCCAACCAATCACGCCCACAAAGGAATTCTTCGAACGCGAATTTCGAGCCAGACCGAAAATAGAGAGAATCAAGAGCAGGAAGAGGACGAAGACTGAGATTGCAAGGCCCGACTTGATGGGCGCAAAGTTCGGAGCGCTACCAGTGTCATCGAGTGCTATCGGCTCAACTTTCTGATCAGAGAGGTCGGGTGCTTGAAATGTCGGATCAATTTTTGCCATCGAATCGAGAATGGGGGCAATCAAGGCTTGCACATCGATGGTTGCTTCTTTTGATTCACCCGTGTAATAAGCATAGATATCATCGATAATCTTCTTTGTCTCGGCGCTGACTTCAGAACTTGCCAACGCATCTGAGACTGCTTGTATGAGTAATTCTCTTTTCTCGTCAACGATTTTCTTTACATCAGCTTCTGCATCTGATGTCACTTGATCAATGAGTTTCTCAGCGACGCCTTCTCGAACTTGTTGATTTGCAATAAGAGTCGTAGCGACATTCTCTGCACCCGCACTTCGTCCTACCGCCCACCAACTCCCAAAAGTTAGTGTGAATAAGAAGAGCAGGAGAATCGTGGAGACTGTGAAAAGTCGACTGAGGCCGACTTTCCCGTTGTAAAGGGAGGTCATGGCTGAAAGAGTAAGAGAAATCATGAAGCACGGCCAGGGGCAGACGAACATCTCTCGCGGCGATTCGGTTAGGCTGTTCCCATGTCCAAGGTTCTCGCCTCGCTCCCGGTTGGGCAGCGAGTGGCAATTGCCTTCTCGGGCGGGCTCGACACCTCGGTGGCGGTGGCTTGGATGCGCGCAAAAGGGGCGGTGCCATGCACCTACACCGCAGACCTTGGTCAGTATGACGAGCCCGATATTCATTCGGTGCCAACCAGGGCTAAGGAGTACGGCGCCGAGATTGCGCGCCTGATCGACTGCAAATCCTTCCTGGTTGAAGAAGGTTTAGCCGCGATCGCCTGCGGAGCCTTTCATATTCGCTCTGGCGGTAAACAGTATTTCAATACCACTCCACTAGGCCGAGCCGTCACAGGAACTCTCCTTGTGCGAGCAATGCTCGAGGATGATGTTTCTATTTGGGGTGATGGTTCCACTTATAAAGGCAACGACATCGAACGCTTCTATCGCTACGGTCTCTTGGCCAATCCAAACCTTCGGATATACAAGCCTTGGCTCGATCAAAATTTCGTGCAAGAACTCGGTGGTCGCAAAGAGATGTCCGAGTGGTTAGTTGCGAACAAACTGCCATATCGGGATAGCACCGAGAAGGCGTACTCCACTGATGCGAACATTCTGGGCGCGACTCACGAGGCAAAGCGCCTCGAGCACCTAGATGTTTCTATTGAAATCGTCGACCCGATCATGGGCGTGAAGTTTTGGGATCCGGCGGTGACGATTGCGAGCGAGGATGTACGAGTTGATTTCCATCAAGGTCGTCCAGTTGCAATCAACGGTAAGCGATTCGATGACGCAGTAGCGCTTATGCACGAGGCGAATGCAATTGGTGGTCGACACGGTCTGGGGATGAGCGATCACATCGAGAACCGAATCATTGAGGCGAAGAGCCGAGGTATTTACGAAGCGCCAGGAATGGCCCTGCTCCATATTGCCTACGAACGGCTGATATCGGCCATCCACAACGAGGACACCATTGCAAATTACTTTATTGAAGGCAGAAGACTGGGCCGACTCCTGTACGAAGGTCGATGGCTCGATCCGCAATCTCTGATGCTCCGCGAATCCTTGCAACGGTGGGTGGCAAGCGCTGTCACTGGCTCGGTCGTGTTGCGACTTCGTCGAGGTGATGATTACTCCATCATCGACACGACTGGCCCGCACTTTAGCTACCACCCTGAGCGACTCTCGATGGAGCGGACCGAAGATGCAGCATTTGGTCCTGCCGATCGGATCGGACAACTCACCATGCGTAACCTCGATATCGCAGATACTCGAGCAAAGTTAGAGATTTACAGCAAGCAGGGCCAACTAGGCTCAGGGGAATTCAGATTAGTAGGAGAGATCGAGGGGCAGTGATGAGCGAACGGAAGGAGCACACACATAGAGAGATAATGATCATCTTGAGCGGCCTGATGACTGGCCTACTCTTAGCGGCTCTTGATCAGACCATCGTCTCGACGGCACTAAAGAACATTGTCGAAGATTTCAATGGCCTCAATCACTACACCTGGGTAGTTACTGCATATCTGCTGACATCTACCGCATCAACGCCGTTATACGGGAAGATTTCAGATCTCTATGGCCGTCGTATCGTCTTCCAATTCGCAATCGTCACTTTCTTGATCGGCTCATTCTTGGCAGGCGCTGCTACCAGCATGACCCAACTCATTCTCTTTCGAGGACTCCAGGGTCTTGGTGCAGGAGGGTTGATGGCGCTGACCTTTGTGATTATCGGTGACATCGTTCCACCGCGAGAACGGGGTCGCTACCAAGGATATTTTGGCGCCGTTTGGGGATTATCGTCGGTAGCTGGTCCACTCCTTGGTGGATTCTTCTCTGATCACGCGACAATACTTGGTATCACTGGTTGGCGCTGGATCTTCTACATCAATCTACCTTTCGGAATTCTCTCGCTTGTCATCACCTCTGCAGTGCTCCACATCCCAAGGATCAAGAGGGAGCATTCCATCGATTATGTCGGGGCCATATTGATGGTTGCAGGAGTAACCTCATTGCTCTTTGCGGTTTCAGTATTCGGACCTGAAGACGGTTGGAAAGATGGGCACACACTTCTCTCTGCAGGAGTAGGACTTGTGTTGGTCGTGCTCTTTCTATTCTGGGAATCGCGGGCAAAAGAGCCCATCATTCCGCTTTCACTCTTCAAGAATCACACCTTTTCGCTGACCTCCGGATTAGGTGCAGTGATTGGTGCAGGCATGTTCGGGGCAATTGTGATGATTCCGCTCTACATGCAAGTGGTGAAAGGTTATGGTGCGACAGAAGCTGGCTTGAAGTTGATTCCATTGATGATCGGCATTGTGTCTACATCGATTTTCAGTGGAAAGGCGATCAGTCGAACTGGTAAATACAAGCGCTTTCCCATCGCAGGCACTGCCATCATGACTCTTGGAATCTTGGCTATGGCAACGCTGGAGGCCGATTCTCCTTATTGGCAACTTGCACTCTTTGCGGTCACCGTGGGAGTTGGTCTCGGTCTTTCGATGCAAACAATTGTGATTGCATTGCAGAATGCCGTTGATTTCAAGGATATGGGAATAGCGACAAGCTCAAATACTTTCTTCCGATCGCTCGGCAGCGTATTTGGAACTGCATTTTTTGGAGCTGTGCTCACTAACCGGCTTAACCACTACATCTCAGGTGGTTTTGCCGACCTTGCGCAGAAGAACCCAGCCGCTCTAGAGGGAATAGATCAGGCCCAATTGGCTCAAGTCACTTCGAACACCGCAGGCATTGCTAAGTTACCTGCAGAAGTGCAAAGCACCATAATCGACTCCTTTGTTAATTCCTTCCATGTCGTCTTCTTGGTAGCAGCACCGGTGACCCTCTTGGGGGTATTCCTTGCACTTTTATTGCGGGAAACACCTCTTCGCACGAACGAGGATTACCGTGCCGCACAGCAAGAGAGCGCTGGCGAAGCGCTCGGGTAAGGTTCCACCGGAATATCTCGAAGGGGCAGTGATGTCGGTATACCAAGAACAGTTGAATCAGGTTAAATCACGGAATGGCTTTATTGCTGCCCTCGATCAAAGTGGTGGTAGCACTCCGAAGGCTCTCAAACTCTATGGAGTGCAGGAGAGCGCATACTCTTCAGAGGCAGAGATGTTTGATCTCGTCCATGCGATGCGCACGAGAATCATTAAAAGTCCGGTCTTCACTAGCGAACGGATCCTTGGCGTGATTCTCTTCGAAATGACTATGGATCGTCAGATTGATGGCTTGGGAAGCGCCGAATTTCTCTGGCAGAAGAAAGGAATCGTGCCCTTCCTAAAAGTGGATAACGGTCTTGCAGACGAGGTCGATGGCGCGCAAATCATGAAACCTATTCCGCAGTTGGCCGCACGAATCGCCAGCGCTCGTTCGCACGGTGTTTTTGGAACCAAAATGCGCTCGGTCATTAAGCTGGCAAACCCACAAGGGGTCGATGCTGTAGTCGCTCAGCAATTCGAATTAGGGCGCGAGATTCTCGCTGGTGGCCTCATGCCAATCATCGAACCCGAAGTCGATATCAAAAGTCCAGAGAAAGAAAAATGTGAAGAGCTCCTCCGTGCTGCTCTAATAAAAGAGCTCGATCGACTTAGCGCAGATCAACAAGTGATGTTGAAATTGACGCTGCCCACGCAACCAAACTTCTATAAACCACTTGTCGAACATCCTCGGGTGCTTCGCGTGGTAGCTCTCTCTGGGGGATACTCTCGGCACGATGCCAATTCGATGTTAGCCCTGAATGATGGCGTAATCGCCAGTTTTTCAAGGGCGTTGACTGAAGGTTTGACCGCTCAGCAAAACGATGAGCAATTCGACCAGATGTTAGATCAGGCTATTGAAAGCATCTACCAAGCATCAATTTAAGGAATGTAATAGACCGTATCTCCGAGGAGTGCGACATTCTCGGTAGGAAGCGGCGCAGAGGCAGGACCGTTGATCACCGCTCCGGTCCTTTGGTTAAAGCGTGAGTTATGCCAGAGACAGACAAGAGAACTTCCAGAGAGTTCAACTGGTCCATTGGCATGAGTGCAAACGGGCCGAAGTGCAACGAAGTTGCTTTCATCGACTCTTGTGACGAGAACTACGGTAGTGGCTCCGCTCTTGGGAAATGTTGCTGCTGTGGTTGCACCCACTGCAAGATCGGCAATCGTGAGATTCTTTCCAGCAACTTGCAGAGCCTGCGCGTTTGCTGGCGCTGCAACTGCGGTGGCCGAAGGGGAGGGGCTGGCAGTTGGCGATGCGACGGGTGAGGGGCTGGTCGAGGGCGTGGCACTGGGGGATGCTGTTGCCTTTGGTGATGCAGATGGTGAGGCAGCAGGCTTAGTTGGCACTTTCTTGGCGGGCGCCTTCTTTAC
>CAZPIJ010000021.1:0-19080 GCA_964586805.1 uncultured Bifidobacterium sp.
ATCACCACATATATAGATAGCGCCCTGGCCGAGTACCCCATCATTTGGGCGGCGGCTGGACATCCGCACGCAGTCTTTCCCACCACCTTCGATGAACTGCTGCGCATCACGGGCGCTCGACCGATAGCAGTGGCAGTGGATTGATCAGGTGCGAGAGAATCGCGCTATGGCTGTGCAGTTTCAGAGGTTCGCAACAGGTGCTGGTCCTCACTCCAGCACGCCCATTCTCCTGGTGCACGGCATGGGTTCAGCTGACACTGTCTGGAAACCCATCATCCCTGCACTTCAAGAATTCAGTGAAGTCATCACTTGTCGACTTCCAGGGCATGGCGGTAATCCGCTAGACCCCAAGGTTGCGATGGATCCATTTTCGCTGGCAGAACATTTAAGTGCAGAAATGGTTCGCGCAGGAATCGAGCGCGCGCATGTGGTGGGAAATTCTCTCGGGGGTTGGATAGTTCTTGAATTAGCGGGAAATTTTCCGGAGAGGGTAGAGACAGTGACAGCTCTTGCACCTGCTGGACTCTGGCTCCATCCATTCTTCATTCGAGTTCCTGGCACGGATGCGGCTAAGCGAATTGCCAATAGCACCAACAAGTTCGCACATGTCGGACTTCGCCTTGGTATCGCACAGAAGTTGGGCTTCTCTCGAGTCTCCCCGAGATGGAAAGAGATCAGTTACGAAACCATGCTCGATGCCACTCGAGCAATGGCACAGTCTGACGGTTATTACCCCGCATGGGATGCATTCCTTGATAAGCGATTCGATACACCAATCAATCAATCCATTCCCATAACCGTGCTCTTTGGTGATAAGGATCGTGCATTACCAGCGAAAACCTGCCAAGAGCGATCACTGCTCCCGCCGCATGCGCGTTGGGTAATTCTTGAGAACTCCGGACACGCTCCGATGTGGGATAGCCCGAGCGCTGTCGTCAACGAGATCGCTCAGCTAGTCACTGCATGAAGATCACTCTTTTCTTGTGGCGAGTGCGCACTAGCTCCATTGCCTTTGCCATCACTCGGATGGCATTCGACCGAATCTTTCTGCGCAAGGTCCATGGTCTGAGTTTCTACAAGCTATTAGGAACCGGGACGGGTGAGAGTTTCACGCCACGGGATGCCGATCTCCGGCAATGGGCGCTCTTGGTTGTTGGCAGCGAATCTGCCCTATCGACCGTGCGCAATTCACAGGTAGTGAAAGGTTGGAATCGTCGTGCCGTGGAGAGCGCCTCCTTCGAACTGGAAACCCTCTCGTCGCATGGCCAGTGGGCAAAGTACGAACCATTCCCTGCCGGTGACCGTGTCAATTCAGCAGCACACCAGGGGCCTGTCGCTGCCATCACCCGTGCCCGAATCAAATGGTCGAAGAATTTCACCTTTTGGCGCGCTGTACCACCAGTCATCGAAGCGCTCGAAGATGCTCCGGGACTTATCGCAGCGATTGGAATTGGTGAAGCCCCGATTGGTTTACAGGGAACCTTCTCGATCTGGCGTGATGCGAAGTCACTCCGGAACTTTGCATACAAAAGCGCTGCGCATAACCAAGCCATTGCCTCGACGAAGGAGATTGGCTGGTATAGCGAGGAACTCTTCGCTCGATTCGCCGTGCTCTCCGCTTCGGGCTCGGTGAATGGAATCGATGTTAGCCATAAGGCAGACTAATCTCCGTGTCCATTCGCAATTACACCCCCAGACGACGAGATCGCCGAGGACCAAGTCGATTTGAAAGATTGGCGCTTTGGGGCACATTAGCCGTAGCAATAGCGTTTCAAATCTCCTATCCACTTCTCGATGGTGAACCACTCAGGCTTATTACTATCGGTACGGTATACGCGGCTGCGCTAGCAACCCTTGTCAATGCCTATCTTTCTCACGGTGCAAATTATGTGATTCGCTATTTCATCATCACTTTTCTCTTTGGTCTTACTATCGAACAGATAGGTGTGAGTACCGGTTGGCCTTTTGGAAGTTATACCTACGATGCCTCACTCGGCGCCTTCCTATTCAGTATCCCGCTTGTTGTTCCCTTTGCATGGATGATGCTCACTCATCCGATCCTTATTGCCGCTCGGGAACTATCAACTCGCTGGACAATCGTGATTGGTGGCTTCGCCCTCATGGCATGGGACCTTTTCCTGGATCCACAAATGGTCAGCGCGGGGCGCTGGACTTGGAGTGACACTAGCCCGCATGTGCCATTTCAACCAGAGATTCCACTCTCGAATACCTTCGGATGGTTGCTCTCAGGAATCATTTTAATCTTGTTATTACAGTTACTTCTGCCGCGGGAGCGACGAAAGAACGGTGTCAATACCAACGCGGGAGATGTACTACTGATCTGGACATGGTTCTCTGGCGTTGTGGGAAATCTCTTCTTCTTTTCTCGCCCCGGCGTTGCATTCGTAGGTGGTCTGGCATTTGGGATCTTCTTGCTCCCCTATCTCTTCAAGCGATGGATCAACCAACAATGACGACGATTCTCTTCGTCATCGGTTTTGGGTTAGCCATCCATTCGATTATCAATGGCTTGTTGCTCCGCCGACCAGGCAAATTAGCGCCCGTCGCTGAATCGGTTGCCATACTTATTCCCGCTCGCAACGAAGGAATCAACATTCGCGACTGCCTCAAGGGAGCGCTGGATCAGCAGGACCTAGCAGAGTTTTCAGTCTATGTCTTAGATGACGGCTCCAGTGATGACACCAATAAGATTGTGCGAGAGATTGCCGCAAATCATCCGCGCCTAGCGCTGCTCTACGGCGTTGAGCCTCCTGAGGGTTGGACAGGCAAGAACTTCGCCTGTTGGCAATTGGCAACCACAACGACCTCTGCCCAGTATCTAGTCTTCATCGATGCTGATGTGCGCTTGCGCAACGATGCAGTGGCCAAATCAATCAACGCCCTCAAAAGTAACCAATGGAAATTTATTTCGCCCTATCCAAGACAGATTGCTCGCACATGGAGCGAATGGTTGATTCAACCGCTGCTCCAGTGGAGCTGGATCACCACATTGCCACTGAGAATTGCCGAACGCTCGTTGCGACCACAACTGACAGCAGCTAATGGTCAGTTCCTCATCATCGAGAAAGATGCCTATTTCACAGCTGGTGGACATAAAGCGATTCACGAGGAGGTGCTTGACGACATTCATCTAGCAAGACAACTCAAACGAAATGGCTTTCGTGGGAATGTGATTGATGGCAGCTCAATTGCTAGCTGCCGAATGTATCGCTCGTGGCGCGAACTTCGAGATGGGTACACAAAATCTCTCTGGTCTGCATTTGGGTCGACTCCTGGTGCGATTCTCGTCCTCATCTTCCTGATTGGGCTCTATATCTTCCCGCTTATTATCGCACTACAAGGCTTGAGCTGGGGAATCGCGCTCCTACTCTTTGCCTTGATCACTCGAATCATGGCTGCAATACGAAGTCAGTCATCTCTTACCAGCGCACTCTTTCACCCCGTTGCAATTGGATTTCTCTGCTACATGATCATCAGATCGTTCTGGTTGAAGCGGAAGAATCGATTGAGCTGGAAATCTCGAACGATATGACCACCTCTTCGGTTAACCAAGGTACGGATGTAGTCGTGATTGGTGGTGGTCTCGGAGGCTTGAGCGCAGCCATCAGACTTGCCCATCGGGGTTTTACTGTGAACCTTTATGAGCGCTCCGGAACTTTCGGGGGCAAATGTCGAATCGAGGAATTCGACGGGCATGTATTCGATACTGGTCCCTCTCTTCTGACACTTCCTGCGGTCTATCGAGATCTCTTTCTCAAAACCGGTGCACCCCTTGAAGAAGAGCTTGCGCTGCAACCTGTAGATCCAGCATTCGATTATCACTTTGCCAGTGGCAAAAGATTGAAATTGCCCAATGCTTCTCGAGCTGGCGTCGCAGAAGCAATCGAGGAGACTTTCGGCAGAGCGAGTGCTACAGAGTGGATAGCTCTCATGGACCGCGCAGAAGCGATGTGGGATCTCTCACGAGAACCATTTGTCGAATCAGAGCTCAAAGGCCTCATGCAGCTTTTGCGAAGGCCCGGTTTCTTGAGGAGCCTTCGCACTATTGCGCCATTAACCACCTTAAGAACTATCGCACAGAGATACCTCACTACTCCCGAACTGGTGACGCTTATCGACAGATACGCCACATATACCGGATCTGATCCTCGCAAAGCACCGGCTGTCCTATTAACCATCGCCTACATAGAGCAAGTCTTCGGTGCGTGGCACATCACCGGTGGCATCGGCAAACTCAGTGAAGCTCTAGTCAGGCGCGCTCGCGAAGTTGGAGTGCACCTGCATGCCAACGCTCCTGTGCGGCAGATCCTCACGAAGAATTCCAGAGTCACAGGTGTACTTTTAGAGGATGGCAGCACTGTTGCTGCAGATTTTGTGATTAGCAATGCAGATGCGAAGCTAACCTACGAGTCATTGTTGGAGGATGCCCAGGTTGCACGAAGTGAACATAAGAAGCTGCAACGGAGCACTCCATCTTTCTCTGGCTTCTACTTGCTCTTAAGCCTTGAAGGATCCGACGAGAATCAGGCGCACCACACAGTCTCCTTTCCAGATGATTACGATGGCGAATTCGATGCTCTCTTCCGGAGTTTCCAACCAGTACCCGATCCCACTCTCTATATCTGTTCGCCAAAAGATCAGTCGATGTCTCCCACCAATTCGCAATCATGGTTCGTCCTAGTCAATGCACCGCGCCACAGCGCCGAAAATCAAGGTGGCGAAGGTTTCAATTGGCGCGCTCCCGGGGTGGCAGAGGGCTACAGCAAACATCTGGTCGAACTCCTAGCCAACCGCGGCCTACTTGAACCATCTCGGATTAAGAGCATGAAGTTTCGCTCACCGGCCGATATCGAGGAACTTTTCAATGCTCCCGGCGGATCGATCTATGGCCAATCCAGCAACGGCGCCAGCGCAGCGTTTAACCGCGCGAGCAATCGCTCACCGATAGCCGGGCTCTTCCTAGTCGGAGGATCAGCACACCCCGGAGGTGGCGTTCCATTAGTCGGCATCAGCGGTGAGATTGTCGCTAACGCAATCGCCTCCGCGCATTCACAATAAATTGGATGAGCGCAATACCTTGCAGCGCTAACCAGAGGACCGCCACCAGCTCGAGTGAACGAGCGAAGTAAATTTGACCGAGAAATCCAAAGGCTACGAGCAAGCCGCGAACGGGACGCTCACAGATTGTGACCACGCCTAGGTGCGCCCCGGCAATCTGCGTCAGCTTTGCTCGACCATACTCTTGGGTTGCGGTTAAAATCCACACTACCAATAGCAGGGCTGGCCAAATGCCTGCATGGTAAAGCGATGCAATCCAGAGAAACTCCGTGAGTCGATCGACAATCCCATCCCACACGCCACCAAACTTCGTACTTTTCTTCCGAATGAGTGCAACCGCACCATCGAATCCGTCGACCATCAATGAGCCAAGCACCAGCGCCGCGATTGCCAGGTTTGTATCAGCTAGTAATGCGCATCCAGCAAGTAGTGGAGCAAGGAGAGTGACTAGGTTGGGGCCAATGCGCAAAAGAATCAAAGGTTGAACCAGATAGAAGTTGAGAGATAAATAAATCCGAGCAATACCCGAGACCTCATTACCCTCTGGAAAGCCGTGGACTTTAGACCAATCGCTCAAATACTCAATTCGCGTCATGAACGGTTTACCTGATTCCCAAATTTGCCACGACTTGGCTGGTGGCCGATGATGAATTCAGGGTGAAGAAATGCAGCGCCGGCACTCCGATATCGAGCAACTCTTGGCAGAGTTTTGTGGCAATTTCCACGCCGAGACTCTGAACCGCATCGTGATTATCTGCAACAGCTTCAAACCGCCGGCGTATATCCGATGGTATCTCTGTGCCTGATAACTCGGAGAATCGGATCAACTGTTTCACATTTGTGACCGGCATAACGCCAGGGATGAGAGTGATATCCATTCGATTGCGGAGTACTTGATCCATCAATCGCTCCCACGATCGCACTTCGAAGAAGAATTGTGAGATAGCAAAGGTGGCTCCCGCATCAACTTTTCGTCGCAAGGTGTTGAGATCCTCGGATTCGTCCTTGCTCGCAGGGTGTCCATCAGGAAAGACTGCAACGCCGATGGTGAATCCCATTCTGGCTGCCAGCGCCACTAACCCCTCGGCATGGTCAATCCCACCTGGCGTGCTCTCCCACTTTCCACTTGGACCAGTCGGTGGGTCGCCTCGCAAAGCCAGAATCTGTGAGATACCTGCGCTCTTATATTGATGAAGTATCGAGGTGAGCTCAGCGGTAGTCGCACCCACGCAGGTCAGATGTGCGACGGTCGGGATGCCAGTTCGTGTCGTGATTTCAGATGTCATCCGCAAAGTTCGATCGCGCGTGCTACCGCCGGCACCGTAAGTTACCGAAACAAAATCTGGCGCAAGATTTGATAGCTGCGAGAGCGTGCCCCACAGACGCTCCTCCCCTGCGCCATCCTTCGGCGGGAAGAATTCGATAGATACCTGCGTTCTCACGGCAGTCAGGGTAGCGTTGCCACATGCCCTCTGGCCCGCACTTAGGTTTAGAAACCAAGAAAATAGCGATTGATCGCGCCTTAGAGGCCTTTCTGACCGGTGCAACTCAATTTCTGAGCACCATCGATCCGCACCTGCGCCCGATTAGCCTGGCTCTCAGCGAATTCCTCTCAGGCGGCAAACGCCTTCGTCCGCTCTTTGCAATCGCGGGGTATCTCGGTGCTGGCGGCGAGATGGAAAATTCTCATAATGCAGCTTCCTCGATTTACCAGGCAGTGGTGAGTTTGGAGTTGTTACAAGCATGCGCCCTCATCCACGATGACATGATGGATGGTTCTGATACTCGCCGGGGCGCGCCGTCGATGCATCGTCGGTTCGCCCAAGAACATCGCAATCGATCCGGAGTTGGCGAGAGCGATGATTTTGGTCATTCCGCCGCACTTCTACTGGGTGACCTTGCTCTGGTGCTCTCAAGTCAAGCCCTGCATCAATCAGGGATATCACAGGACCAACTTCAATTGGTCAATCCACTATTCGACACAATGAAGATCGAGCTCATGGCAGGACAGTATTTAGATATGCATGCAGGTAGTCGCGAAAAGGTCGAACTTGACGATGCGCTAAAAATTGCCATCTTCAAATCTGGTAAATACACCATCGAACGGCCACTGCACTTCGGAGGCGCGCTTGCACTATGCAGCCACGAACTTCTGGATATCTACAGTCAGTACGGGATTCCCCTGGGCGTGGCATTCCAATTACGCGATGATCTACTTGGTGTGTTCGGCGACACATCGGTCACCGGAAAACCTGCCGGAGATGATCTCCTCGAAGGAAAGCGGACTGCACTTATCTCATACGCGCTAGAGCATCTCTCTCAGAACGAGGTCAAGGAATTCGCCACATTATTCGGCAATCGACAGGCGCCGATTGAGGCAATAGAACGGATGCGCAGACTGATAACTCAATCAGGGGCCGTCGAATTCATCGAGAAAATCATCACTGAGCGAACTACTCTTGCGCTCGAGGCGGCAGCTAATCCCCGGATTACTTCGAGTGGACGAGAACTACTTGCCGAACTTGCTATCGCGGCAACTCGAAGGAGCGCTTGATGCGAAAAGTTCCCGGGGCCACCGACAAGGTGGTCATCGTTGGCGCTGGTCTTGGTGGTTTGAGCACCGCCTTACGACTTGCTGGTGCTGGCCGTGAGGTAACGATCCTCGAGAGAGAAGCAGTTCCAGGTGGCCGTAATGGGTTACTTCTGGATCAGGGATATCGTTTTGATACCGGACCGACCGTCTTGACGATGCCCTCGCTTATCGAAGATGCACTGGCATCTGTGGGCGAAAAATTATCCGATTGGCTGGAACTTATTCCGCTCCGTCCGCTCTATCGCGCCTTCTATCACGATGGCTCCCAATTGGATGTCTTTCCAGATACAGCAGAGATGGAAGCAGAAATTGCTCGCGTGATCAGCCCCGATGAGGCCCTTGGTTATCGTAAGTATGTCGATTTCGTAACCAAACTCTACAAATATGAGATGAATGACTTCATCGACCGCAATATCGACTCTCCACTTGCGCTCCTGACTCCGAATCTTGCTCGATTGATTGCTATCGGAGGATTTCGAAGGCTGGCGCCGAAGGTCAGTCAATATCTCAAGGATCCTCGGACGCAGAAGGTCTACTCATTCCAGGCGATGTATGCAGGAGTCAGTCCACAACAAGCGCTGGCAATCTATGCCGTCATCGCATATATGGATTCAGTAAATGGCGTCTTCTTCCCTAAGGGTGGCATGCACGCAGTACCTCGAGCGCTGGCTGGTGCTGCGATCAAGCATGGCGTCAATATTCGCTATTCCACCACAGTCGAAAGCGTGGTCACCAAGAATGGCCGTGCAACGGGTGTGCTGACGAACACTGGCGAACTCGTTTCGGCCGATGTAGTGGTTCTTAATCCAGATCTACCTATTGCGTATCGAGAATTACTGGATAAAGAACCATTAGATATCAAGCGATTGAACTATTCGCCTTCGTGCGTGGTCATGCTCGTTGGCTCCTCCAAGAAATACGATCACATCGCGCACCACAACATTCACTTTGGTCAATCTTGGGATGGTGTCTTCGATGAGTTGATAAAGAAGAAGGTGTTCATGAGCGACCCCTCTCTTCTGGTCACAGTTCCCACCTACGATGACCCCGACCTTGCGCCACCTGGCAAATCCTCGTACTACATCCTCTTCCCCACACCCAACCTCAACTCCGCCATCGACTGGAGGATCGAGCGAACTCGATATCGCGACCAAATGGTGCAGACCTTAGAAGCGCGCGGATATAAAGAGTTTGCATCAGGTATCGAAGTGGAGCACTTGACCACCCCGGTCGAATGGCGCTCCCAAGGGATGGAGGCCGGAGCACCGTTTGCCAGCGCACATACCTTCTTCCAAACTGGACCGTTCCGACCTCGCAATCTTGCTCGTGGAGTCGAAAATGTGGTCTTCACCGGCTCGGGCACACAACCAGGCGTGGGAGTTCCCATGGTGCTCATCTCCGGAAAATTGGCGGCAGAGAGAATCATTGGTCGATGAGCGCTCGCGAACTCGATGCAGCGGGCATCCTAGAACCTACTCTGCGAGCCTCTTACCTCGAATGTAAGCGACTGAATTCACTTCACGGCAAGACCTACTATCTGGCAACCCTCCTGCTCCCCCCGGGAAAACGACCATTTGTCCATGCTCTTTATGGCTTCGCCCGATATGCCGATGAGATCGTCGATGACCTCGCCTCGACTCTCACTATCGATGAGAAAGAAACTGAACTACGGCGGTGGAGTGATCAACTCCTGGATGATCTTTCCAAGGGTGCTAGTTCTGATCACATCGGCGCTGCACTGGTAGATACCGTGCGCCGCTTTAACATTCCCGTAGAGCATTTTCGCGCATTCTTGCATTCGATGGCTATGGATATTTCGATTTCGAGATACGAGAGTTACCCCGACCTCATGGAATATGTATATGGATCTGCCGCAGTCATTGGTTTAGAGATGGTCCCGATTCTCGGAACGCTCTCCGATGATGCCTATCCTGCAGCCGAAAAGCTTGGAGTGGCATTTCAACTCGCTAACTTCATTCGGGATGTCGATGAGGACCTTGATCGTGGTCGGATCTATCTTCCTCTTGATGAATTGCGCTCCTTTAATGTGAGCCAGGAGATGCTGCACGCTCGACGACTGACTCCCGAAATCCGAGAGGCGCTCAGGTTCAACATCGATCGAGTACGCCAACTCCAACGCGAAGCTACTCCTGGAATCGCTCTTCTGGCACCGGAAAGCCGCGCCTGCATCGAGGCGGCAAGTGAACTCTATTGCGGGATTGTCGATGAGGTAGAAAAGATCGACTATCAAATTTTTGATAAGCGAGCTAAGACTTCTAAGGCTCGTAGATTGCGTGTTGCTATTCCAGCTTTCGCACGCGCTCTTGCTGCACGCCGCGCGAACCCCAATAAATCCATAAGCTAATTACGCCGAGGATGAGGGCAAAGCCGAAGAAGAGATCCTCTACTGGGGCGCTTGCAATTCGATACCCAGTGATGAATTGATCTCGATACATCACGATTTCGCGAGAGGTGAGCCACCAATTCGTCAGTAGCTGAAAAGGCAGGATAATCGCGTACGAAGTCCAGAAAGCTCGTCTAAGAATCATCCGTCTTTTGGTAATAAAAAGATCGAAAAGAATGGCGATGGGAACTGCGGAGAAGGCTAACTGAGTGTAAGTCATTTCTCATCACCAAAGATCCATTTAGCATGTGCTCGCTTGACGACACCCACTGCCTCAATAGTCATAATGGCTGCAAGAGGCACGACAGTGAAGAAGAGCATCTCTTCGAGTGGAATACCGCCAGGGGTGAAGATCCCCAAAACTTGAGCGGGATCAAAGTGCCAATGCCCGCGACTGATTGCGTAGAGGTCCCAGACGATAAATAGCGCAGCTACTGGCGCAATACTCAGAAGAACCCGGCGCAGCCGACGAAGTACGCCGACTTTCAGAAAAATCTCCAGCCAGAACGAGCCGACGACTGTGAAGAGAATCATCGCTAAGTACCCGAACTTCAGCACGCCTAATGCTATCCTCTTAGGTACACGGGAGCCGAAGTGCGGCTGAGAGGGTGGTTCGCCACCGACCGTCTTAACCAGTCCGGTAATGCGGATTCGGAAGGAGCTCAGATGATTCTCTTCACGGCATGGGGCTACCAAGTAACTCTTTTAGAGTGCGTCGCTGCAATAACTTCGCTGGTGGCGGTCTACCTAGGAACCACTGGGCGAAAGGTGATGTGGCCTTGGTGGGTAGTGAGCTCTGCGCTCTATGCGCTCTGGTTCTACGATGCCAAGTATTACGGTTCATTTGCTACTCAGTTCATTTTTATCGCTTTTGGTATCTGGGGATGGATTTCGTGGAAACGGACCGGCGCTGAACCTGCGACCCTTTCACTCAAAGGTCGGGTCGCTGTCGTCGCCGCTTTTGCGATCTGCTGGATTGCTTTCGCGCCCTATTTGAGATCCATCGGAGCTGTCGCAATTTGGAGTGATACCTTCGGATTGCTTGGCAGTTTGGTCGCGCAAGCGATTATGGTGAAAGAGAAGTGGGAGAGCTGGGTACTCTGGTTTGCCGTAGACATCGTGCTCACCATCCAGTACTTCCGTGGTGGCGCCTACTTCACCTCTTTGGTCTATCTGATCTTTACGGCAATCGCTATCCTCGGTTGGGTTCGGTGGTATCAGAATGCACGACGCGCTCATAGATAACATCAAATCACTCCTTGCCGCGACCGTTACTTCACCAATTCTGATCGTCATCGATGGTCCTGCGGGTGCGGGCAAAACAACTTTGGCAGCAACGATCCTCGATTCTTTGCCCGATGTCTTGGGAACAGTTATTCATTGTGATGACCTGTACAACGGCTGGGATGATGCGCTCACCCCGACACTTGCCAGAAATCTCCACGAGTGGGTACTTGAGCCAATCCGCCATGGCGCAATGCCTAGATACCAAAAATACGATTGGCTCTTGGGTTCATATCAATCCGAAATCCAGATACCTGAGAGTTCGGTAGTGATTCTTGAAGGCGTTGGCGCGGCACTCGCGAGCGTGACTGAGCTCGCTCAACTATCGATTTGGATCGACATCCCTGCCGAAATCGGGCTCGAACGAGTTCTTCGGCGAGATGGCATGCACATCACCGAAGAAATGCTCCGGTGGATTGGGCAACAACAAATGTTCTTCGAGGAGAATCGAAATCGTGAGAATTGTTCGATTCACATTCCTTACGGAGCGCCTGCTCGGTAATAATCGAAGATTTTCATAGACTTTTCGGGTGTCAGATCGACTGGGCGAGATAATTGATGGGCGCTATCAGATAACCAGCGTCATCTCTCGTGGCGGCATGGCTACCGTGTACTCAGCCGTTGATACCCGCTTAGACCGCACGGTTGCCGTGAAAATTATGCACGAGCATCTTGCGCAGGATGAAGAGTTCGTCTCTCGATTTATTCGCGAGGCAAAAGCAGCAGCGGCGCTCTCACATCCGAACCTCGTTCAGGTTTATGACCAAGGATGGAATCAGGGCGGGATTCCTGCGGTCTTCTTAGTGATGGAATACATTCCTGGTGCCACTCTGCGCGATCATCTTTTCGCAGTGGGACAACTGGGCGCGAAAGAGTCTCTGGAGATTCTTGACCAAGTCCTGGCAGCGCTCATCTATGCGCATCGCGCCGGAATAATCCATCGAGATATCAAGCCAGAGAATGTCATGATCACCTCTGATGGTCGGGTAAAAGTCGGTGACTTTGGATTAGCGCGCGCAGTCAGCACGGGTAACACTCTGACGGCCGATGCAAATGTTTTGATGGGAACGGTCGCATACCTTGCTCCTGAACAAGTCCAGCGAGGTATCGCTGATGTGAAAAGCGATATCTACTCTCTCGGAATAGTTCTCTTTGAAATGCTCACCGGAAAGAAACCTTATGAGGGAGACTCACCGATCCAAATTGCCTACCGGCATGTGCATGATCGAGTGCCAGCCCCCTCGACTATTACTCCAAGCATCACTAAAGACCTCGATGCATTAGTACTCCGCGCAACCGCCCCAGATCCCGGGCTTCGCTATCAAAGTGCTGGAGAATTCCAAGATTCGGTTCGCAAAAGCCTCTTACTGCTTGATCCGAATGAGCAACAACTCAGTCTGCCTCTAGGAATTCCCGATGAATTAAGGCGCCTTGACCTGAGCAAAAAGAGCAAGAAGAGCGCGAAGAGCAAGAAGATAGCGACTGTGAAAAACCCAGAGCGCGCTCATACCAGCCCTCGAGTGAGTAACACTTCAGAGATAAGGCGTGCTACATCAAGACGAGTTCGTCGAAATCGATTTATTGCCGTTGCTATTGCCGGAGCTATCGGTATCGCCGGGTGGTATCAACTCTTTGGTCCGGGTTCAGCGGCCGCGATCCCGTCGATAGTGGGAGCAACCAAGAAGCAGGCCGAATCGACTATCTCTGAGTTTGGATTAAAAATCATCGTGAAGAAATCAACTTTCGACGAATTGGTTCCTAAGGGCAAGATCATCAGTATGGAGCCGCCGGCAGGCAGTCGACTAGCCGAAGGGAGCACCATTGCTGTCGTTATTTCCAAGGGACCCGAACGATATGCAGTTCCCAACCTCAAGGGCAAGAATATCTCCCAAGCGAGCATTGCTCTTGCAGAAGAGAAGTTGGTCATAGGCAAGACTACATTGGCATTTAATTCGACCGTGCCCAAAGACCGGATTATTTCCAGCTCCCCAATCCCTGGCACATTACTCAAGAAGAACTCGACAGTGGATATTGTTATGAGCAAAGGTGAAGAACTCATCGCACTATTAAATTATGTGGGCAAGAGCAGCGAACAGGCGCTCAACGAATTAACTGATGCTGGTTTCACAGTGATTCAAAAGGAGGCATACAGCGCGACAATCCGGGCTGGAGATGTAATCGAACAGCGACCTGACAAGCCTGAGGTTAAAAAGGGTGCCAAGGTCACTTTGGTGATCTCCAAAGGTCCAGAGAGCGTGCAGGTTCCCAGCGGAATTCTCAAGAAAACTGAAGAAAAAGCAACCCAGTTACTTGAAGATTACGGCTTTATCGTGAAAGTCTTGAAGCCGGCGAAGAGTCCAAAGGGCAAAGAGTTGGTTGTCATCAAGGTCACCCCTGCTGAAGGCTCGAAGGTCAAGCCGAATTCGGTCATCACAATCGAAGTGAAGTAGCCTTCACTGCATGGCACCGTCGACTCTCCCTGAGCAAATCACGCGGATAGGCGCACATGTGCCGACTTCGGGTGGATTAGTTAAGCGCGCGCTCGGGTATGCCCAGGCGATAGCAGCCGAGACCATTCAAATTTTTGCATCTAACCCACGAGGTTGGGCAATGCCCGATGCCAATCCAACTGCCGATAAGGAATTTCGTGCAGCTGCAGAAGCGATGGATGTCACCACTTATCTCCACGCTCCGTTTTTAATCAATCTTGGCTCACCTACGCCAGGGACATACGAGAATTCGCTCGCATCAACCGAATACTCACTCCGTAGAAGTCGAGAGCTGGGCGCTCTCGGTGCAGTGATTCACACGGGATCAGCAGTAAAAGAGGAATTTGTCGATCAGGCATGGCGCCAAATTCATGATGGCATGATGCCCATACTCGAACGACTCAAAGAGGACGATCCATTCTTACTCCTTGAGCCAACAGCCGGACAAGGGCAGTCATTGGTCCGAAAACTCCAGGAGCTACGAAAGTACTTCGATGCTTTGGAATTTCATCCCAAGGTTGGGATATGTATCGATACCTGCCATGTATTCGCCGCCGGACACGACATCACCAAGAAGGATGGTGTCGATCTCATGCTCGGCGCTCTCACGACTCTTATTCCCAGCGATCGGATCAAACTGGTTCATGCGAATGATTCGATGGATGTCTGCGGAGCGCTCAAAGATCGCCACCAATCGATTGGTAAGGGGCACATTGGTGAGAAACCATTTGAAACCTTGATGCATCACCCTTCGATGGTAGGTGTGCCATTTATTCTTGAAACTCCCGGCGAGGAGCCCGAACATGGCAGCGAAGTGAAGATCCTGAAAAAGTTGCGCGGATGACCCGTCGGGTTCAGATTTTTGCGCTCATCGCGCTCACCTCGGTTGCTGCCGTATGGGGTGCCTCCTTCGTGCTTATGAAAGATGCCCTCAAAGGGCAGAGCGTCGATGACTTCCTTGCTACTCGATTCATCATCGCTACCTTCGCTCTGATTCTTTTCAAACCACGAGTACTTCAAGAGATTTCTCGAGAGATGCTCAGCAGGGGCGCTCTCTTAGGATTTTTTCTCGGCTCGGGTTATCTCTTTCAGACTATTGGTTTGCATCTCACTACGGCAGCAACAACAGGCTTTATTACCGGTTTATATGTCGTCCTCACTCCAATTCTCGGCGCGCTCTTCCTCAAAACCCATGTCACTCGAAATGAATGGATTGGTGTGGCCATGGCCACCATTGGGCTGGCGCTCCTCTCGCTCAAAGGATTCACCATCGGACTCGGCGAACTCTCGGTGCTGCTCAGTGCACTCTTCTTTGCTCTCCATATCCTGGGATTAGGGCGTTGGTCAGGGAAATTCGCCACCTATCCCCTGACCGTAGTCCAACTTGGGACGATTGCGTTGCTCTCATCGATACTTGCGATCATCGACGATGGGTATGAACTACCCAATACCGATCAAGAATGGAAAGCAACAATCTTCACGGCCTTACTTGCAACCTCTATCGCATTCCTTGTCCAGACTTGGTCGCAATCGAAGATGGATGCCACGATAGTCGCGGTCGTACTCACACTCGAAGTGGTCTTCGCCGCGCTCTTTGCCGTGATTGCTGGCCAAGAAAGCCTTACCCTGCGAGCGCTCATCGGTGGCACATTGATCTTCGCTGCGATGATTTTTATGCAAATCCGACAAAGTGACGATCAGATTAATCGATAGCGCCCTCGTGGCGTAGTAACCAACTCTTCTTCTCGGCGCCGTAGCCATAATTACCGAGCGTGCCATCGCTTCGAATGATTCGATGACAAGGAATCAGCGGCGCAATGACATTTCGACCGCACGCGCTCCCGGCTGCTCGAACCGCTGCCGGTGACCCAGCCTGTTCGGCTAACTGGGCATAACTCATCATCGTGCCTGCACGAACCCTACGCATTGCCCGCCACGCTCTTTGGCTGAATTCGCTACCTGGTTGGCGCACCTTGAGGCCTGCGCGATCAAAGATTCCAACATCGCCATCGAAGTACGCTGCAACCATCTCGGTCAGCCAACCCAACTCGCTGCTCTTGTGAAGTGGCCGAACCTTGTCGACATCAGAAAGTCGCTGCCGTAATGCATTAATACTCGAGAATCCTGCGCCAACGATTATCTGCTCATCGCTTATGAGAAAGAGTGACCCGATGGGCGTTCGTGCCACCGAATACGAGAGTCCACTCATCGCTAATAACTACTCTGAGGTTATCGAGCTTGCAACATTTCAGCGACGAGGAAGGCAAGTTCGAGTGATTGGGTGTGATTAAGTCGTGGATCGCAGGCAGTCTCATAGCGCGAGGCCAAATCCTCGTGGGATATCTCCATGCCGCCACCTACGCACTCGGTGACATCGTCGCCGGTGAGCTCGATATGGATGCCACCGGGATGGGTTCCCAACTTTCGGTGCACCTCGAAGAAGCCGCGGACTTCATCGAGAACATCATCGAACTTCCGAGTCTTGTATCCACTGGGCGCCTCGTAGGTATTGCCATGCATCGGATCGCAAACCCAGAGCACTTCGGCACCAGAATCCCGAACTCCTTGAACTAGCGCGGGTAGCGCCGCTCTGATGACGCCGGCACCCATCCGCGTGATGAGCGTGATCCGCCCTGGCTCGCGCTCCGGATCAAGTCGGGAAATCAGCGCCAATACTTCGTCGACTCTGGCTTTTGGACCAATTTTGATTCCGATGGGGTTACGAATTTTTGCGCAGAAGTCGACATGTGCACCATCAAGTTGTCTCGTCCGTTCGCCAATCCATACAAAATGAGCTGACACATCGTAGGCATCACCGGTACGAGAATCTATTCGCGTCAGCGCCTTTTCGTATTCGAGGATGAGCGCTTCATGGCTTGAGAAGAGATCAACCGATCGGAATTGGTCGGCGTCGATACCCGCAGATTTCATAAAGGCCAACGCCCGCCCGATTTCGTTTGCCATCTGCTCGTACCGCTCACCAAATGCTGCATCTCGAATGAAGCCCTTATTCCACTCATGGACTCGTCGCAGATCGGCAAAACCACCTTGAGTAAATGCGCGAACGAGATTAAGTGTCATCGCTGAGGTGTGATACACCCGAACTAGTCGTTGTGGATCGGGAGTTCGGGAGACTTGATCGAAAGCAAGATCGTTGACGGCATCACCTCGATATGCCGGCAAGGTTTGGCCATCACGAGTCTCACTATCTTTGCTCCGCGGCTTTGCGAACTGACCTGCCATCCGTCCGACTTTCACGACGGGAAGACTGGCGCCATATTGCAAGACTGCAGCCATCTGCAGAATCGTCTTGATGCGATTACGGATTGAATCTGCGGTTGCTCCGGTAAAAGTCTCGGCGCAATCCCCACCTTGGAGCCAAAAAGCCTCGCCTCGAGCAGCTTGAGCAATCCGCTTTTTTAATTCATCGCATTCACCCGCAAAGACCAATGGTGGGAAGCTCTTGAGTTCGGCGACCGCCTTTTGGAGCGCAACTGGATCAGGCCATTGTGGCTGCTGCGCTGCGCTCAATGAATCATCGAAGAGGTTCTCGAGTGATGTCGTTGGATTCATGGTTATCCGCCCTATTCCCTACCCGAAGAAGGTCTCTGATTCTGCATACATAGCAGGATCCACTAGTTTCAATTTCTCAGTTGCTGCCGAGAGCGGCACGCGAACAATCTGGGTTGCAGCGAGCGCGACCATCTTCCCCCAGTCGCCATCATGCACTGCGGTGATTGCATGGAGTCCGAATCTCGTGGCCAGTACGCGATCAAATGCGGTCGGGGTGCCACCTCGTTGGATATGTCCAAGGACTGACACCCGAGCTTCTTTGCCGGTTCTGCTTTCAATCTCATGTGCTAACCACTCACCGATGCCTGAAAGTTTTACATGACCGAAAGCATCGAGAGATCCATCTTTGGTGATGATGCTGCCTGACTGAGGTAGCGCACCCTCTGCTACGACGATGATGGGTGCATAGTTGTATTTATATCGAGACTCGACATATTCACAGACCTTTTCAATTGAGAACGGCACCTCTGGAATTAAAATGCACGAAGCGCCACCGGCAAGTCCCGAGTGCAGCGCAATCCATCCAGCATGTCGACCCATTACCTCGACGATGAGGGTTCGATGGTGCGATTCGGCGGTGGTGTGCAGCCGATCAATCGCTTCCATGGCAATGTTGACTGCAGTATCAAAACCGAAGGTGTAGTCAGTGGCATTGAGATCGTTATCAATTGTCTTGGGTACGCCAACAATTTTCACTCCGAGCCCGTGAAGTTTGGTGGCAACCCCCAAAGTGTCCTCGCCGCCGATTGCGATGAGTGCATCGATTCCTGCTGAAGCAAGATTCGCCGTTAACTTCTCGACGCCACCTTCGATGGCGAAGGGATTGGTTCGCGATGAACCCAGAATCGTGCCGCCTCGAGGCAATAGCCCACGAGTGCTTTTGATATCCAATGCCATACTCAAACCCTCAAGTGGGCCCTTCCAGCCATCACGGAAACCCACGAACTCGTAGCCATACTCTTTAACGCCCTTACGGACAATCGCGCGAATGACAGCATTGAGGCCAGGACAATCCCCGCCTCCGGTGAGCACCCCACCGCGCATGGATATCCACCTCCCGCCGCGCACGTCCCGCACCGCTCATCGTGGGATGAGCCTCCAGATAGCGAAACAGCTCCCGTGTCTACAGGTAGTCCGAATTCGTGAGTTCGCTCATGAAATCCTCCGGAGTCTCGCTGAGTTCCGTCATCTCCACGGGGCTCTCAGCGGGCGGCGACAACGGTCCCACCGGATCGCCCAGTGCATTGAACTCCCGGCGCTGCAAACCGTGAAACCACCATCGGCCATCCAGGTATTCCGCGCTCTCCGCGAGCATCTCCGACGCCTGGCTCCCGTCCTGGCGCTCCTGCGTGACCCGAACACCGCTCAGCCGGCCCGTCTGCATCTTGTTCATCTTCTGGACAACCCAATGCCGCCGCGCCACACCCGAATAGTAGACGAAGTTCCGAACCGTCCCACGCTCCGGTTTGTCAGGATCAAGAACCGTCCTCCGGTACTCCGCCGTCCACCGTGTCGCCGCAGGCCCCAGCGTCTCCTGAATGATGGCCGATCCGATACTCGCGGCCAACCCCACCGCGATGAAAGGCACCATCAACCGCCGGATGCTCACCCCGCTCGCGCACATCGCCGTCAGTTCGTTATGCCGCGCAAACATCGTC
>CAZPIJ010000022.1:0-18511 GCA_964586805.1 uncultured Bifidobacterium sp.
TGGCAGAGGCAGGAATGGGCAACATTGTCGTGGTCATCGGATATCTCGATCAAACTGATCAACAAAGTGCACATACTCGATTAGGCGTTCCTGTGGGCGCACCCGAAAATGCTTTAGCAGTAATTCATCAGGGCAAGATCATCGCGAAATATGTCAAGCGCCATCTTCCGAATTATGGTGTCTTCGATGAATTTCGCAATATCGTGCCAGGTTCAGGGACGCTGGTAATTCGCCTACATGGCATCGACATCGCATTGGCAATCTGTGAGGACATCTGGCAAGACGGTGGTGTGATGCCCGAGATTGCAGCACGAAATCCGGGTTTGATGTTAGTCATCAATGGTTCTCCTTTTGAAAGCGATAAGGATGATTCGCGCGAAGCGCTCATCTCGAAGCGAGCGCGCGAAATCTCAGCGCCGGTTGCTTATGTGAATATGGTCGGCGGACAAGATGAGTTGGTCTTCGATGGCGATTCACTGGTTGCTAATTCATTCGGCGAGATACTCGCGCGGGCACCGCAATTTCACGAGGGCACGATGCTCGTTGATATCCAAGGAGAATTGCGGAGCGCTACTGCCGATGTAGTGATCTCAGAAGAATCGCTCGCTGCCTACCCTGCGCTCCAACCGCGAGTTGCTCCCGCGCTGGATCGTGGCGGGGAACTGTGGTCGGCCCTGGTCACCGGCCTTCGAGATTATGTGAGTAAAGGAGGATTTCCCTCGGTACTCATTGGCCTCTCCGGTGGCATCGATTCGGCATTGGTTGCCGCGCTGGCTGTCGATGCTTTAGGTCCAGAGCGAGTCTTCGGGGTGGGAATGCCGAGCAGGTACTCCTCGAGCCATTCACTCACAGATGCTGCAGATCTTGCTGCTAGAACGCGATTGAACTACCGAGTGGTCGAGATCGAACCTATGGTTGCCGCATATTTGGCGCGCTTAGGTTTCACTGGGGTGGCGGAAGAAAATTTGCAGGCCAGGGTGCGCGGAACAACATTGATGGGAATCTCAAATCAAGAAGGGCATCTAGTTCTTGCTACCGGCAATAAGAGCGAATTGGCAGTTGGTTACTCAACAATTTACGGTGTTGCCGTCGGTGGTTATGCGCCAATCAAAGACCTATGGAAGAGCGCAGTATGGGAGTTGGCGCGCTGGCGGAATCAATTGGCGCAGTCACGAGGTGAGGTGCCGCCAATACCTGAGAGCTCAATCAATAAAGAACCCAGTGCTGAATTACGCCCAGGACAACGCGATACCGACTCGCTACCGGACTACCCGCTACTCGATCGAATCTTGCATAGATATGTCACCCTGGATCAAGGTTTCGCGGAGATCGTCGCTGCAGGTTTCGATCCGCACCTTGTCGAGCGCATCATGAAGCTGGTCGATCGAGCCGAGTACAAGAGGCGCCAGTATCCGCCCGGGACCAAGGTTTCATCGCGCAACTTCGGAAAGGACCGACGCCTTCCCATCATCTCCAAGTGGGCCCCCTAGGCCAGCAGTAGCCACCGGCTAGTTAACCTCGCCGAAACTTTCCCCGGGCAAGATGTCGGCCATGAGCACGCAGAAGCAACAAGAGTTTGTCCTTCGAACCCTGGAGGAGCGCGGAGTGCGCTTTGTCCGCCTCTGGTTTACCGATGTCCTTGGCACTTTGAAATCGGTGGCAGTTGCACCAGCTGAACTCGAGAGCGCCTTTGATGAAGGTATTGGATTCGATGGTTCTGCGATTCAAGGTTTTGCTCGCGCACACGAGGCCGATATGTTGGTTCGTCCAGATCCCAATACATTCTCGATATTGCCGTGGCGCACTCAATCTCCAGGTGCCGCACGAATGTTCTGTGACATCACCCTTCCTGACGGGTCACCCTCTCCAGCGGATCCGCGCCATGTACTCAAGCGCGTTCTGCAGCGCGCTGCAGATAAGGGATACACCTTTTATACCCATCCCGAGATTGAATTTTTCTTATTTAAGAATCAACCGGAGAGAGGCATCTTGCCGGTGCCGGTGGATTCCGGTGGCTACTTCGATCACACACCGAGTGTGGTCGGCAATGATTTTCGAAGACAGGCAATCACGATGTTGGAAGCGATGGGCGTCAGCGTCGAGTTCAGTCATCATGAGGGAGCTCCGGGTCAGCAAGAGATTGACCTTCGCGATGCCGATGCCTTGAGCACGGCAGATAACATCATGACCTTCAAGATGGTCGTAAAAGAAGTCGCACTGGATCAAGGTTTCTATGCATCCTTCATGCCTAAGCCATTTACCGAACACGCTGGCTCGGGAATGCATACGCACCTATCGCTCTTCGACGGCGAGCGAAATGCATTTTATGAAGCAGGTGCACCTATGCAACTCTCCGCAACGGGGCGCTCATTCATTGCCGGCTTACTCACCCATGCACGGGAGTACAGCGCCATCACCAATCAGTGGGTAAATTCCTACAAGCGCCTGCACGGCGGAGGGGAGGCGCCGGCGTTTATCACCTGGGGTCCCCAAAATCGCAATTCTCTGGTGCGGATCCCGATGTATAAGCCGAATAAACCAAATTCCACGAGATTGGAATTGCGCTCTCCTGATTCGGCATGCAATCCCTATCTAGCCTTTGCGGTGATTCTCGCTGCAGGATTGAAGGGCATCGAAGAGGGTTACCAGCTAGAAGATGTGCCAGCGGTGGATTTGAGTGATCCTCAAGCCGTCGATGCGGCCGGCATCGCTGCGCTGCCACGAGATCTCAACGAAGCCATCACCGCTATGGCAGCAAGTGATCTGGTGCGCCAGACCCTAGGGGAGCATGTTTTTGAATATGTGCTTCGGAACAAGCGCTCTGAATGGGGCGAATACGAGCGACAAGTGAGCGGATTTGAAATCGATCGTTACCTGCCAACGCTGTAGATTCAGCGGGTGCGGGCAACTCTAGAAGTTCCAAAACTGCGTGGCATCGTCCACCTGGTGATGTCGCCAATCTCTTTGGTGATCGGCATCGTGCTTATCACTCTAGCCTCTGAATTTGCGGGCCGAGTCACCCTTGGCGTCTTTACATTAACGGCAGTCACGCTCTTTACCTGTAGCGCGTTGTATCACCGTGTTGGGTGGAGCAAGCGATACAAGGCAGTGTGGCGACGAATCGATCATGCGAACATTCCTATTCTGATCGCAGGCACTTACACGCCTTTTGCAATCTTCCTGCTCGATACCGATGCAGCCACTATCTTGCTCAGCGCCGTATGGGGGGCCGCCGTGACTACCGCTGTATTGCGCGTTGCATGGGTGAATGCACCCCGGTGGCTATATGTGATCGCCTATGTTGCACTTGGATGGGCAGCGGTTGCCTACTTGCCGCAGTTCTTGAGCAGAGGTGGGGTGCTTGTCTTTTTATTGATTTTGCTCGGCGGCATCCTCTACTCGGCAGGAGCTCTTATCTATGCGACCAAGCGCCCGAATATCTCTCCCCGATGGTTTGGATTCCACGAGCTCTTCCATTCGTTCACTGCTGGCGCTTTTGTAGCCCATCTGCTTGCGGCAATTTTGGTCGTTTTTGCCCACTAGAACCTCTGGGTAGTACCCTAAACACATGTTCATCGCTCAAGGCAGCCTCCTCCTTAGCTGCCGCGAAGGGGCCAAGTAGCCGGAGCCCCTGTCGCGGGTAAAGGTCATGCCGGCAATCCACCTCGAGTTTAGGTTTTAGGAGCAGCCAAGATGAACTTTCCACAGCAACGACCAAGCAAATCCCCGATTCACCGTTATCAACCGTTCACACCCATCGACCTTCCGGATCGATCGTGGCCGACTCAGCAGATCACCAAGGCTCCTCAATGGTGCTCGGTAGATCTTCGCGATGGAAATCAGGCGCTTATCGATCCGATGGATCCACCTCGCAAACTTGCGATGTTTAAGTTGCTAGTTGAGATGGGCTATAAAGAGATCGAAGTGGGATTTCCGAGTGCAAGCCAAACTGATTTCGATTTTGTACGAAAAATCATCGAAGAAGATTTGATTCCTGATGATGTAGTTATCCAAGTTCTCACTCAAGCGCGGACACACTTGATTGATCGGACATTCGAATCGATAAAGGGCGCAAAACAGGCGGTAGTGCATCTCTATAACTCCACATCCACCTTGCAGCGGCGAGTGGTCTTCGGCCAAGACAAAGAGGGCATCAAGAGAATTGCTACTGATGGTGCTGAATATTGTTTGAAGTTGGTGGATTCGGTCAAAGGCACCGATATCTCTTTCGAATATTCGCCAGAGTCATACACTGGAACAGAGTTGGAATATGCCCTCGAAGTATGCGATGCGGTCAATGACATCTGGAAGCCTTCACCCTCGTGGAAGACAATCATCAATCTTCCTGCGACGGTCGAGATGGCAACTCCCAATGTCTATGCCGATTCGATTGAGTGGATGTCTCGAAATCTTGCCTATCGCGAGAGCGTGGTACTGAGCCTGCACCCACACAATGACCGCGGCACCGGTGTTGCAGCAGCGGAATTGGGTTACATGGCAGGCGCTGATCGAATCGAGGGGACGCTTTTCGGTAATGGTGAGCGAACCGGCAATGTGTGCATCGTGACCTTGGGCTTGAATCTCTTGAGCCAGGGCATCGACCCAATGATTGATTTTTCGAATATCTCGGAGATTCGTCGAACTGTCGAGTATGCCAATCAATTGCGGGTCCCTGAACGACACCCATATGGTGGCGATTTGGTTTTCACCGCTTTTTCCGGGTCGCACCAAGATGCAATCAAGAAAGGTTTCGAGCACTTAGATCGAGATGCAAAATCTGCCGGCAAGAGTGTCGAGGAGATGCTTTGGGCAGTTCCTTACTTGCCAATCGACCCGAAAGATATCGGCCGTAGTTATGAGGCGGTCATCCGTGTGAATAGTCAGTCGGGTAAAGGTGGCGTCGCCTACATCATGAAGAACGAGCATTCACTCGATCTACCTCGCCGCCTGCAGATCGAATTCAGTCAAGTCATCCAATCGAAGACCGATGAGCAGGGCGGGGAAGTTACTGCCGATGAAATGTGGCATGTATTCGAAGATGAATATCTCCCGACCGAATCGGCGCCTTGGGGTCGCTTCAGGTTGCGTGGGCTCTCAACGAGTTCAGTGCTCGGCGAAGATGTGAAGATCACTGCAACCGTCACCGATCGCGGCAAGGAGTTTTCGCTCGAAGGGAGCGGAAATGGTCCGATTGCCGCATTCTGCTCGGCAATGAAGAGCCACGGCGTGGCGGTAGAGGTTCTGGATTACTACGAACATGCCCTCTCCGCAGGTGGCGATGCCAGCGCAGCGGCTTACCTTGAATGTTCCATCAGCGGTGAGATCTTCTGGGGGGTAGGTATCGACCCCAACACCACTACTGCATCACTAAAAGCTGTGGTTTCTGCGATTAATCGCGCCATTCGCTAGCGCTTTAAGTTAGCGTATTCGGGTGGGTCTATATCGTGATCAAGCGGTAGTCATTCGCACCTCCCGCCTTGGCGAGGCAGATCGAATCATTACATTACTCACCCGCGAGCACGGCCGGATTCGCGCGGTGGCCAAGGGAGTGCGGCGCACCAAGTCAAAATTCGGCGCGCGATTAGAGCCTGCGAGCACCGTGGATGTTCAACTACATACCGGAAAGACTTTTGACATCATTACCGAGGCAGTCTCTCGGGAGAATTTTGGTGATGAACTCTCAGCTGACTATCAGAAGTGGACAATCGCCTCGGCAATTCTGGAGACCGCTGAGCGCTTTACTTTGAATGAGCAGGAGCCCTCGCGAGAGCAATACCTGCTTGTCGTGGGGGCGCTTGGAAGCCTTGCTCGGGACGAACATCCGCCATCGCTGATTCTGGATGCATTTTTGCTCCGCTCGCTTGCTGTTGGTGGTTATGCCCCAGCGCTAGAGAGTTGTTTTCGCTGCGAGAGCGGTGGTCCGCATCGGTTCTTCTCACTAGCTGGCGGCGGCAGCGTATGTGGTCAATGTCGACCCTCAGGTTCGGCGACTGTATCGCCCGAAGCCTTAGCCCTGATGGGTGCATTGCTAACAGGCAAATGGAGTGCAGCAGATTCAATCGAGCTCAAGGTGCAACGCGAAGCAAGTGGCATCGTCGCTGCATACTTACAATTTCATCTCGAGCGCTCGCTGCGAAGCCTTCCCTTAGTGGAGCGAGTGTGAGCGAGAACCAACTCTCTCAAATTCCGCGCCATGTAGCGGTAGTCATGGATGGCAATGGACGATGGGCAAAAGCCCGCGGCCTACCTCGGACTGCCGGACACGAAGCAGGGGAGGCAGCCCTCTTTGATGTGGTTGAAGGTGCAATCGAGATTGGGGTCAAAGAGTTAAGCGCCTTTGCCTTCTCGACTGAGAATTGGAAACGATCACCCGAAGAAGTCAGATTCCTGATGGGATTTAATCGCGAAGTTATTCGAAGAAGATTAGATCAGATGATGGACATGGGAGTGCGTGTTCGCTGGGCGGGCCAATCGGGAAGATTGTGGCGGAGCGTTTCTTCGGAGTTAATCCGGGCTGAAGAACTCACGGTGAAGAATAAAGTCCTCACTTTGAACATGTGCGTGAACTATGGTGGCAGAGCCGAGATTATTGAAGCCGCACTTGCGCTCGCAGCAGATATCAAAGGCAAGAGAGTCGATCCGAACAAGGTCTCAGAGAAGAAATTTGCGCAGTATCTTGATGTGCCATCAGATGTGGATCTATTCCTTCGTTCTTCCGGAGAAGAACGAATAAGCAATTTCCTCCTCTGGCAATCGGCCTATGCTGAAATGGTCTTCATGGATGTGCTGTGGCCTGATGTGCGGCGTGAGACGCTTTTCAAGGCAATTGAAATTTACGCTGCTCGTAACCGCCGGTTTGGAAAGGCCTAGACCACTAGCAGTTCTTACAAATTCCGAAAAGTTCGACGCTATGTCCGACTTCACGGAAATCATGCTCCTTCGATATTGCTTCGGCCCATTTCTCTACCGAGCTGCCCGCGATCTCCACTGCCGCCCCACACGATCGGCAGACCAGGTGGTGGTGATGACTTTGACCGCATAGCCGATAGATTGATTCACCATCTTCACGGCGGAGTACATCGACGATCTTGTCATCTAAAAGTGATTGCAGGGCACGGTAGACCGTGGTCAATCCAATGCCATCTCCATCTCGGCGCAGCATTTGATAGAGCTCTTGCGCACTGGCAAACCCGCCAACCCGTTCAAGTATGGAAATGAGCTTTATCTGGGACTTATTCATGTTCCTCGTGATGGTCATCTTCATGATCCTCGTGGTGACCATCCTTGTGAGGGATGGACTTCGAGGTTTCATCATGATGATCTTCGCCGCTATGGGTATGAGTGCTATGTAAAAGCGAAACCATCGCCCACATGGCGAGCACGCCGACGATAGTTGAGAGCAAAGTAAGGCGCGAAGAGTGATTGGAATGTGCCTCGGGCAAGATATGGCTGGTTGCGAGATAAATAATGATGCCCGCAAAAACAGCTAGATAGATTGCGACGAACTGTTCGCTAAATGCGACTGTCGAACCGATCGCAGCACCAGAGATTCGCGCCACAGTGTCTACACCGATGAGCCACTTTGCGTTCTTACTCCAGTGGCCACTTTTTATTAGTAGCGATACCGTGTTGAGTCCGTCGCTGAATGCGTGTACGAGCAGCGCAACGAAGACCGCTATCCCTAATTGATTGCTTACCTTGAAAGCTACCGCGAGTGCGAGCCCATCCAGGAATACATGTCCACCCATAGCAAGCGCGCCCATGCCACCGGCAACACTTGCGGAGTGCTTATGCTCGTGACCATAGTCTGACTCTGCAGGTTCGTGGGAGCCAAAGAATCGTTCATAGAGGTGTAGCGTTAAGAATCCTCCGATGAGTGCGATGGAAACAGTAGGTGCGCCGAGGAATTCGCCACTGCCATAGGCGAAAACTTCTGGGAGGAGGTCGAAGGCAACTAAACCGAGTAACAGACCAGCTGCCAGTCCCAGTACGAGATGAAGTCGATCTTTTGCCTTAAGGGCGAGCACTCCACCGAGCGCAGTTGCCAGAGCAGTGATGGCAGCAAGAACTATTGGAAGGGTCATGGCGGCAGGTTAGCAAAAATGAAAATGATTGTCATTATCATGCAAGTGCCGAGAAGAGCCGCCCCTTGCCGGTACCCTTATATATATGAGCGCCAGGTTCGGCGCTCCGCCGACAGCCAGCCGGATGGAGAGGATGACCATGGCAGCCGATCGTCTAGAGAATATTGTGAGCCTTGCCAAGCGCAGAGGCTTCGTTTACCCCTCGAGTGAGATTTATGGCGGCCTGCGCGCTTCCTGGGATTACGGCCCTTTGGGCGTGGAGCTCAAGAACAATGTCAAACGCCAATGGTGGCGTTCGATGGTCACCGGGCGCGAGGATGTAGTCGGTCTTGATTCGTGTGTGATTCTGGCTCGTGAAGTGTGGGAGGCATCAGGACATGTCGCCACATTCACCGACCCATTGACCGAGTGCACTTCATGTCACAAACGATTTCGCGCAGACCATCTCGAAGATGCCTTCGAGACAAAACATAAACGCAAACCCAATGACCTCACCGAAGTCAATTGCCCGGCCTGTGGGAATAAGGGGCAATTCACGGCACCAAAGCAATTCTCGGGCTTGCTCAAGACATATCTTGGTCCGGTAGAAGACGAATCTGGTCTTGCCTATCTTCGTCCCGAGACCGCGCAAGGAATCTTCATCAACTTCGATCAGGTTCTCACAACTTCGAGAAAGAAACCCCCCTTTGGCATTGGTCAAATCGGCAAGTCATTTCGGAACGAGATCACTCCTGGAAACTTCATCTTCCGCACTCGAGAATTCGAGCAGATGGAAATGGAGTTCTTTGTCGTGCCGGGCACCGATGAACAGTGGCATCAGTATTGGATCGATACTCGTCTGGCTTGGTACAAGGATCTTGGAATCAATCCAGATCGTTTGAGAATCTATGAGCATCCAAAGGAGAAACTCTCGCATTATTCGAAGAGAACTGCCGATATCGAGTACAAGTTTGAATTTGCCGGTACCGAGTGGGGCGAATTAGAGGGCATAGCGAATCGAACCGATTTCGATCTGAAGGCGCACTCTGCATCTTCAGGTAAGGATCTGAGTTTCTTTGATCAGGAGAAGAATGAGCGATGGACGCCATTTGTCATCGAGCCTGCTGCAGGTGTGGATCGATGCGCATTGACTTTCATGATGGATGCTTACACCGAAGATGAAGCTCCTAATGCAAAAGGTGAAATGGAGAAGAGAGCTGTAATGCGCCTTGATGCACGGCTTGCACCGGTGAAAGCCGCCGTGCTGCCACTCTCGCGCAATGCCGATCTCTCCCCGAAGGCTCGCGACCTTGCCGCATCGTTACGAAAGAATTGGAATGTCGAATTTGACGATGCGGGTGCAATTGGTCGTCGGTACCGCCGACAGGATGAGATTGGAACACCGTTCTGTATCACTATTGATTTCGAATCACTCGATGATCATGCGGTGACGATTCGAGAGCGTGATTCCATGACACAAAGTCGGATCGCGATTGATCAGGTCGAAACATGGCTGGCTCCACGGTTACTGGGCTGCTAAAGCCCCTTATGCTTCCGATTCCCTCGGGGGCAATCGCCATCGATCCACCAGTTGTACTTGCACCCATGGCAGGCATCACTAATGCAGCATTTCGATTGCTTTGTCGTGAGCAAGGAGCCGGACTTTTCGTATCAGAGATGGTCACCGCTCGGGCGTTGATTGAACGGAACGAAGAGACCCTTCGGATGATCACCCCCGGAAAGGGTGAGTTTCCTCGTTCGATTCAACTCTATGCTGTTGATCCCCGAGTTGCCGGTTTGGCAGCGCAAATGCTCGGTCGTGAGGGTTTAGCAGACCACATCGATATGAATTTTGGTTGCCCGGTTCCGAAAGTAACTCGTAAAGGTGGCGGTGCTGCGCTGCCTTATAAGCGAAACCTTTTTAAAGAGATCGTCGCTTCGGTGGTTAAGAACGCAGCCGAGTTCAACATTCCTGTTACAGTCAAAATGCGAATTGGAATTGATGACGACCATAAAACTTTCATCGAAGCAGGAAAGAGCGCTGCCGAACTTGGCGTCACTTGGGTGGCACTACATGCGCGTACTGCGGCGCAGATGTACTCCGGAAGCGCGCGCTGGGATGCGATTGGTGAATTAGTCACAGCCCTGGAGCCCTATGGTGTTCCTGTTCTTGGCAATGGCGATATCTGGTCTGGGGCCGACGGGCTTCGAATGGTGAGTGCGACCGGGTGTGCCGGTGTGGTTGTCGGTCGTGGCTGTCTGGGGAGACCATGGCTTTTTGCTGAATTGGTAGCAGCATTCGAAGGTCGGCCACAACCTGCTCCACCAACCTTGCGAAAGGTTGCCGAGATTATGGTCCGTCACGGCCAATTGTTGACCGAGTACTTCGAAGATGAATTTCGTGCTGCTCGAGATATGCGCAAACACATGGCCTGGTACCTCAAAGGTTTCCGAGTTGGCAGTGAGATTCGCTCACAACTTGGGATGATTGATGATTTCCATGAGATGCAGGCCCTACTTGATCAGATCGAAGAGCAGAGCTATCCGCAAGAGATTGGTGAATCTCCTCGTGGGCGCAGTTCTGGTGTTCGTGCCGTCTCTTTGCCTCATCGATGGCTAGATGATCCCGAAGAGATTCCGGCAATCGCGCTCGATGATTCGGTCTCTGGCGGATGATTCTTTTTAAAGCAGCTTTCAAGATAGTCACATTTCTCCTAGCAATTATTGTGGCAATTCCCGTGGTGACTACCGCTCGGGTCTGGTGGAGTGGTACGCACTCAGTAGGCCAGAGTGAGCAGAGCGCCAAGTACGCAGTCGTGCTCGGTGCCGCCCAGTTAAATGGCAGACCTGGAGAGGTACTTGCCGCTCGATTGTCGAAGGCTCGCGAGCTCTACAAAAAGGGGCGAGCTGAGAAAGTCATCACCGTGGGATTTGGCCAGCCTGGTGATCGCACCACCGAAGCAAAAGCAGGAGCGGCATGGTTGCGGGCTCAAGGAGTAGCTCGCAAGGATGTAATCATCGTTAATTCAGGCATGGATACCTACACGAGCACCCTCGCCTACGCGAAAAGGATCGCCCAGGAAAGCCAATCCCCAGAGCAACAGGTTGAGATTTTCGTTGTCACGGACCCATGGCATTGTCTCCGGGCCACCACTATGGCGCGAGATCTCGCGCTTCGAGCAGAATGTGTAGCTGTGGACAAGGGCCCGAACAAGTTAGGTAATGCAAGTGTGCGCTACCTGCTTCGTGAGGTGGGCGCATATCTGGCTTACATCACCTTAGGGCGAAGAGGAATTCATTTGAGTGATCATCATGTGCAAGGCCTCTCAGGTGGCACCGGTGCGTAATCCACTGGGATATAGCGAGTCAGATCATGCGCGATTCGTCGACGAGCCCGCAAAACGACCGGGTCGCACCGAGTTTGCTCGCGATCGCGCTCGCATCCTGCACTCATCAGCCCTTCGCCGCCTTGCAGCAAAGACTCAAGTAGCTCAACCGTGGGTAAATGATTTTCCACGAACTCGGTTATCCCATTCGCTCGAGTGCGCACAAGTGGGCCGGGAGCTAGGGGGTGCCCTTGGTGCTGATCCAGATCTCGTCGAAAGCGCATGTCTAGCTCACGATCTAGGCCACCCACCCTTTGGTCACAATGGTGAGAGCGCATTGGCAGAGATCGCGAAGGAATGTGGAGGTTTCGAGGGTAATGCACAGAGTTTTCGAATCCTGACTCGACTAGAGCCAAAGACTTTAGATAGTGATGGCAAGAGTGCGGGATTGAATCTCACGAGAGCAAGCCTTGATTCAGCAATCAAATATCCTTGGACAGCTGCAGAGAATTCGCAAAAATTTGGTGTCTACGACGATGATCGCAAAATTTTTGACTGGGTAAAGAATGGCGTAACGGGCAAGCGAACACCTATCGAAGCTCAAATCATGGATTGGGCTGACGATGTCGCCTACAGCGTGCATGATTTCGAGGATTCAGTCCACTCTGGGCAAATGACAATCGAACGACTTGGCGATGATCTGCAATCTTTCTACGAAATTGCCAAAGTCGATTACCTTCAGGATCTCACTACCGAAGAAATCGAAGCTGCCTTTAACCGACTTTGTGCGCTTTCGTGTTGGCCGGCAAGTTTTGATGGCTCGCACAACTCACTCGCGCGACTGAAAGATCTGACGAGTCAGTTGATCGGTCGCTTCGCTCAGGGTGCCGAACGGGCAACTCGAGATCGATTTGGCTCAGGAGCACTTTCTCGGTACTCAGCAGATTTGATTATTCCTCGGCCGGAGCGAGTGGAGGTGGCTTTACTCAAATCTTTTGCTGCCTTCTACATTTTTCGCGCAGAGCGCTCGCAGGAGCGATACTTACATGAACGGGCACTGATCCATCGATTGGCGCAGGGCCTTCTTGAATCTGATGGTCGACTGCTCGAGAAGAACCTTGTGGCTCCGTGGCAGCAGGCAGATAACCAGGAACGGTTGCGTATCGTGGTAGACCAGATAGCCTCGTTGACAGATCCAGCAGTGCCGCTCTTGCTAGCTCGGATTGAAACTCGATAACCTCGATAAAAAGGGAGAGAATCAAAAATGGCAGGAAGGATTCGCGAGGATGATGTCTCGCATATTCGCCATGCCAGCCGGATTGATGATGTCGTGGGTGACTATGTGCAGCTCAAGAGCGCGGGAGGCGGTCAAAAGAAGGGGCTCTGCCCATTTCACGACGAGAAGAGCCCCTCATTTCATGTGACACCCAGCAAAGGGTTCTTCCACTGCTTTGGATGCCAGACTGGCGGGGATGTCATCTCTTTTGTGATGAAGATCGAACACCTGTCATTTACCGAAGCGGTCGAACGGCTGGCAGATCGAATGAACTACCAGTTGACCTACGAGGAAGGTCAGACTCGTACGGGTGGAAGTGATCGAAAGCGATTGCTTGAGGCTAACCGGCTAGCAGCAAGTTTTTATCAAGAGCAGTTGCAACAACCAGGGCCAGCTCAGGTAGGTAGGGAATTTCTTCAGGTTCGGGGATTTGATAAAGCTGCGGCGGCGCGATTCGGAGTTGGGTATGCCCCGGACGAATGGGATGCGCTCTCGCAATACCTTAAAGCGCGTGGATTTACAGATTCGGAGTTAGAACTTGCAGGTTTGACCAAACCAGGGCAGCGAGGCCATATCGATCGATTTCGAAATCGATTGGTCTGGCCGATTCACGAGATTTCTGGCGATGTTGTTGGTTTCGGAGCCAGGCGACTGAGCGAAGCAGATACCGGACCAAAATATTTGAACACTCCGGAGACGCCAATTTACAAGAAAAGCTCTCTTCTATATGGGCTCGAGATCGCGAAGAAGGAGATAGCCAAGAAACGACAAGTAGTAGTTGTCGAGGGCTACACCGATGTCATGGCAGCGCATCTAGCTGGTGTCGAGACTGCGGTAGCAACTTGCGGCACCGCCTTCGGAGATGAGCATATTCGGATTTTGCGTCGCCTCCTCATGGATGATGACGCATTTCGTGGCGAGGTTATTTTCACCTTTGATGGTGATGAAGCAGGACAGAAAGCCGCCCTTCGCGCTTTCGATGATGATCAGAAGTTTGTTTCTCAGACATTCGTGGCTGTGGAGCCTAGAGGCTTAGATCCATGTGATGTGCGAATCAAGGATGGGGATGCTGCCGTGCGAGATCTCATCGCTCGGCGAGTCCCCCTCTTCGAATTTGCCATCAAATCGAAGTTAAAGCTCTTCTCGCTATCAACCGCAGAGGGCAGGGTGAGCGCGTTGAAGGAGTGCGCACCTCTGATCAACAAGATTCGGGACAAGGCGCTGCGACCAGAGTACATCCGAGCGCTCGCAGGATGGATTGGCGTGGATATCGAGTTAGTGCGCGATGCAGTCGGACGAGGATCCAGAGAGGGATCATCTGGCGCAAAAACTGGGCTCGAGCGTAATTCACCAACTTACCTCCTCGAACGCGAAGTATTGAAATCGATTTTGCAACATTCAGAGTTAGCAACAACATGGCAAGAATTAGCAGACGATGATTTCGCCGACGAGGGATTTGCTTCGGTATTTCAAGTGATTAATTCTGCACCAAAGGGTCCAACATCAATTGCTGACCTTGTTAGCGCTAGCAATCCCGAAGTAGCGGCCTTGATTACCGAGTTAACGGTCGAGCCGATGCGTGCGACTGAACCCACCACTATCTTTGTCGACAGCCTCATTGCGCGACTTCGAGAGGTGTCGGTGACCAGGAGAATCACGGAATTGAAATCTTCACTCCAACGCCTTGATCCCGAATCGACTGAGTATGGACCTACCTTCACCCAGTTGGTCTCACTTGAAGCAGTCCGCCGAGCCCTCCATGAGAAGGGACTGGGGGAGGCGCTGCTGTGAAACCCAGCTGGGCAGATGCACGAGAAATTTAGCCTCGTTTTCACACCCAGCCTGGTGCTGCGATAAAGTACGGCAGTTCTTTCCCCGATAGCTCAATTGGCAGAGCAGCCGGCTGTTAACCGGCAGGTTCTTGGTTCGAGTCCAAGTCGGGGAGCAATTCTCAACTCTCAACTCTCAACTCTCAATAAACTCTTTCTCAGGAATTTTTGAGCAGGTCGGGCGATACTTAGAGGCATGAGAGCTGTTCAGGGACCTCTGGCGCGCAATCGTCGAGCAGTCGTGGCCTTTGTCGCTGGCGTCGCGGTCGCAGGTGGTGGCGCCTATGCGGTGACCACCACTACTCCCAAGCTCTCTGCCTGCGTCGATAATCGGACCAAGGTTATGTACCTCACTGAGAAGACGCGGTGCCCTGTAGGTCGGACATTAGTTTCATGGAATCTCTCTGGCCCTCAAGGTCCTGCGGGCAAAGATGGCATCACAAAAGATAACTCTGGCAACCTCTCAATCAAAGATATCGCTAAAAAAGTGTTGCCGACAGTGGTCTCGATATCGGTCACCTCATCGAGTGGAAACGGAACTGGTTCGGGCTCAGTTATTCAAAGTGATAGTTCGAAGAGTTACATCGTCACAAATAACCATGTGATCGACGATGCTGTTTCTAGTGGCAAAGTTACCGTCGAATTTCAAGATGGCAGCGAGTTCGATGCAACTATCAAAGGTCGAGATATCGCCTACGACTTGGCCGTCCTAGAAATCGGTAAGGGAAATTTACCGACCATCAGCATCGGGGACTCTTCAAAGGTCGTGATTGGAGATTTATCAGTTGCGATTGGCTCACCACTAGGTCTCTCAGGAACTGTCACCAGCGGCATCATCTCTGCACTTAATCGCCCAGTCATCGCAGGAACGCTCTCCCGAGAGTCATATATCGATGCTTTGCAGACAGATGCTGCGGTCAATCCCGGAAACTCTGGTGGGCCACTGGTCAACGGGCAGGGCGAGATGGTCGGAGTGAATTCTGCGATCGCCTCCCTAGGTTCTTCATCAACGGGAAATATCGGCCTTGGCTTTGCCATACCCATCAATCAAGCGATGCGCGTTGCCAATGAGATCATCGAAACCGGTCGCTCTACTCGTCCGCTACTAGGGGTTAATTTCGACCCGAGTTATAACGGGAATGGAAAGATTTTAGCTTTGGTTCCCAATGGCGCAGCGCAAAGAGCGGGTATACCGGTCAATAGCATCATTAAGTCAATCGATGGTTTTGTCATCAAGAGCGATATTGATGCTGTGGTTCGAATTCGGTCCTATGCTCCCAATAGCAAAGTCTCGATAACAGTGGAACTTCCCACTGGGCAACTACAGACATTCTCAGTCACCCTAGGCTCAGCGCCAGCTAATCAGTAAAGAGCGATGAGAGAATGAAAAGAGTAGGCTTGCGACATGGCTGAATTTCACCTACAAATTTCACTCCCAGACCGACCTGGTTCCCTAGGTTCAGTTGCATCTGCAATCGGGTTTGCTGGTGGAGATATTCGTAAATTCACTGTCGTGAGTAATGATGGCGGGCGCGGTATCGACGATGTAGTCGTTGCCATTCCTGGCACAGACCCCACCGACTTGCTCAATGTGCTCAATCAGATTGGTGGCGTCGAAGTCATCTCATTCGAACTACTCAAATAAGTCTGAATGATCGAGAACCGCTAGATAAATCTCGCAACTGCCCCATCTCTATTAAATGGCGCCGCGTTATCAAATTCGAGCTCGGATAATCGGTTCCACTTCGCGGTGCGTTCAGAGCGATGGGTTGAGCCAACCTTCAACTGACCAGCGCTCGAACCGGTGGCAAGATCCACCAGCCAACTCTCTTCAGTATCACCAGAGCGGGCTGAAACTACTGTGTTCCAATCTGCATTCTTGGCAGCTTTGAGGGCGGAAATTGCTGCATAGAGCGTTCCGGCTTGGTTTGGCTTGATGAGAATCGCATTAGCCTCGTTGCCCTTGATGCCTTGCGATAAGCGATTCAATTGTGTGGCATAGCGATCGTCTCCGAGAACCTGGATACGCGCACCAAGTTCGCGCTGAGCGCTCCAACCTAATTCGTCATCTTCAGCAGCGCCATCTTCGACCGAGATAATCGGATAGTTATCTAGCCAACGACTCCATCGTTCGATGAATTGCTCAGAAGAAAGTGACAACTTTTCATCATTGTGATGGACGGTGTACTGCTTACCATCGAAGAGTTGACTTGCGGCGATATCTAGAGCGATATGGGCTTTGCCGTTCAGGCTCGAACGCTCGATTGCCTCGGTGACAAGAGCGATCGCCTCTTCATCGCCACTGAGCCGCGCAGTCAATCCACCTTCGTCAGCGACCAGCGCAGTATCAAACCCTCTCTTCTCGAGGAGCTCCTTCGCATGGGCTCGTATTTCCCAGATCCAGGCAATGGCTTCGGCGAAGGAGGTTGCCTTTGTGGGAATCGCCAAGATGTCCTGAAGGTCGATAGCTGCTCCAGCATGTGCACCACCGGAGAAGATGTTCACCATCGGCATGGGTAGCGTGGGCTTGCACCCAACATAGCCAGCAATCACCTCAAATGGTTGCGCGTCAGAGCGTTTGGCATATGCCAGCCAAGTGGCAATCGAGATTGCCACCGGGATATGTCCACCGTATCGAGATTGAGTGGGTGAGGGATCGAAGCTACGCAATACTCGATCGAGTTCGAAGAAATCATTGCCAGGCATGCCAATGAGAGCTGGTGCAACATCCTTAGTGAATGCGGCGAGCGCTCTGGTGACTCCTAAGCCTCCGAAATGATTTTTACCCGAGATGCCATCGCGCAAGAAAAGAGCCTCATGGCTTCCTGTACTCGCGCCAGAGGGTGCGATTGCCACTGCAGAATGTGAACCGATGTGGACTCGCGCAGCGACTGTCGGATTGCCTCGCGAATCAAGGGCCTGCCAGAGGTCGATGCGCGAGATTTCAGTCATAGGAGTAAAGGTTACAAGACTCCATATTTTGCAAAAGCTTCGCTCGGTGCCATGCCATCTTTCACTGCCTTGCGGAAGAGATTCTCTCCGGAATTCTTCTCTTCGACGAAAGTTATCACCTGAGGAATCAAATGATGTGGAACGACAGCAACACCATCGACATCACCAACAATCAAGTCTCCTGGATTTATCGTCACACCATCGATTTCAGCAGGGACATTATGTTCGACTACCTCATAACGGCTATTGATATCTAGTGGAAGCGTTCCAGTTCCGAATACTTTGAAACCAAGTTCGCGCATCCGCGCAACATCACGAACGGGTGAATCGGTAAGCGCACCGGCTACGCCTTTGAATTTGCAGGCATTAGAGAGTAGTTCGCCCCAGAGCGCAGCCTTATTTCTGCGAGCAGAGGGTTTGACGAAGACATCATCCTTACCGACTGCATCAATTGCTTTGAGTAGACCTACATATGGCACCTCGGGAGCAACATTCACTGGCTCTAAACGAACGGGGAAGGCATAACCCATCATCACGCCTTCGCCAGAGATCATCGTGATATCCGAGCGCAAGACTTGATTCCTGAAGCCAAGATGGTCCAGACAGTCAGAGGTCAGAGCCGCGGTGAAGATCGAGCGGAGCGGCTCGAGGTCGGGGCGATGGCGGGGGGTCTGTGGTGAGTTCGAAGGAGTCATGAAGGGATAGTAGAGCCCCCGCGCAGGCCTGGGCGACCGACCTTCAAAGCGAGTTTCTCGGAGAGGTATCAAGTCAAGGTTGAGGGTAGGGGCGGAAAATATAGGAAATAAGCGATGTGTTTTTGCTCTCATAAATTGACAAGTTCATCATTGTGAAGAAGGCTTTGCCCCGTAGTTCTGCTACAACAAACCCTCGCAGAGAATGGAATATGGATGCGTAAAAGCACATATAAGTTCGTTGCAGGTCTTTTTGCAATCGCACTTCTTGCCGCAGGTTGCTCATCATCGAGCGACGAAGCAGCAACAGAAGAGACCGCAACAGAAGAGTCAGCAGCTCCAGCAGCAGCTGACCCAGAGCTCGAAATCTTTA